>NZ_JBEZZS010000022.1:0-93843 GCF_040639295.1 Nocardioides sp. NPDC023903
ACCGGCGAAGCCGGCGGCCGAAGGCCGTCCTTTACTCCGGGAGCCGTTGAGAACACCCTCCCCGAAAGGGTCGGCGGCAAACCCCAACCACAAAACACAGAAGCCCTTCCATCTTCGACCTCCCGATGACCTAGGGTCAGATCCATGGTCCCCACAGATCAATCTGCGCTCGTCGTCCAAGCCCGGGAATGGCTTGCCGATGACCCAGATGCACAGACCCGAGCAGAGCTCGAGAGCCTCCTGACCTCCACGGCCCCGGGGGCCGCAGCGGAGCTGGCCGACAGGTTCTCCGGCACGCTGCAGTTCGGCACGGCCGGGCTGCGGGGCGCGCTCGGGGCCGGGCCCAACCGGATGAACCGGGTGGTCGTGATCAAGGCCGCCGCAGGTCTGGCCCGCTACCTGCTCGCGACCGGTGCGCAGGGGCCGGTGGTGATCGGCTACGACGCGCGGCACAACTCCGACGTCTTCGCCCAGGACACCGCCGAGGTGATGACCGGAGCTGGCCTCCACGCGCTGGTGATGCCGCGCTCGCTGCCGACGCCGGTGCTGGCGTACGCCGTCAAGGCCTTGGGCGCGAGCGCGGGAGTGATGGTGACGGCCAGTCACAACCCGCCGCAGGACAACGGCTACAAGGTCTACCTCGGTGACGGGTCGCAGATCGTGCCGCCGGCCGACGTCGATATCGCGAAGCGGATCGCGGCGGTCGACAAGGTGAGCTCGGTCCCGCAGGGCCCGGCCGGCCACACGATCAGCGAGGACCTGGTCGACAGCTATCTCGACACGGTCGTCGGCCTCCTCGACGAAGGCGGCCCCCGCGATCTCAACACGGTCTACACGCCGCTGCACGGTGTCGGCGGCGACCTGGTGAACCTGGCGATGAAGTTCGCCGGCTTCCCCGAGCCGTTCGTGGTCAAGGAGCAGGAGCGGCCCGACCCCGACTTCCCGACCGTCGCCTTCCCCAACCCCGAGGAGCCCGGGGCGATGGACCGGGCGATGGCGCTGGCGAGCAAGAAGGGCGCCGACCTGGTCATCGCCAACGACCCCGACGCCGATCGCTGCGCCGCCGCCATCCCCGTCGGCAAGAAGTGGCGGATGCTCACCGGTGACGAGGTCGGCGCACTGCTCGCGACCCACCTGATCCGCAAGGGCGTGACTGGGACGTACGCCGCCTCGATCGTCTCCTCCTCGCTGCTCGGCAAGATCGCCGCAGCCGCAGGGCAGGCCTATGCCGAGACGCTCACCGGCTTCAAGTGGATCTCACGCGCACCCGGGCTCGCGTTCGGCTACGAGGAGGCGCTGGGCTACTGCGTCGACCCCGAGCACGTACGCGACAAGGACGGCATCTCGGCGCTGCTCCTCCTGTGCGAGCTGGCCGCGTCGCTGAAGGCGGAGGGTCGTGACCTGGCCGACCTGCTCGACGAGCTCGCGGTCGAGCACGGCCTGCACGCCACCACCCAGCTCTCCATCCGGCTCGAGGACCCGGCCCAGATCGCGGGCGCGATGCAGCGCCTCCGCGACCGGCCGGTGACCGCTCTGGCCGGCGCCGCTGTGCAGCAGCTCGACGACCTCACCACCGGGATCGGCGGTCTGCCGCCGACCGACGGGATCCGCTACCAGCTGGCCGGTGGGTCACGGGTGATCGTGCGGCCCAGCGGCACCGAGCCCAAGATCAAGTGCTACCTCGAGGTCGTCGAGCCGGTCGACTCACCGGAGGCGCTCGCACAGGCCCGGACCGACGCCGAGATCGCCCTCGGCGCGCTCAAGGTCGACATCCGCGCCGCACTCGGCGTCTAGCCCCTGCCGAGTCTGAAGGACTAGATCACGAGCAGGACGACAAAGACGACGGCCACGACGCCCGTGATGGCGATCAGCGGCCAGTCCCAGCTGCGGCGTACGTCCTCGGCGAGGGCGAACTGCTCGTCGGAGTCACGCTTGATCCGGCGCCGGTCGCGGGCGTCCTGGGCCAGCCCGTTGAGCCGGTCCTCGATGAAGTCGGCGTGGTTGCTCAGCGGTTTGTGGTCGCGCTTGGCGCCCTTGACCGCCTCCCGCATCGGACGCCCGACGGCACCGCTGACGTAGGTGCGGCCGCCGGCATAGGCGCCGAGGGTGCGGCCGACCGAGACGCTCTCGAGAGCGGCCATCGGGAAGCGGACCGTCGAGTAGAGGTGGTGGAGCACGAAGTCGCCCTCGCTGACCCCGACCTTGGTGCGGATGAACGCGGCGTACGCCACCAGCGCGAAGAGCACCCCGCCGGCCGTCGTCTCGGGGTGCCAGCCGGTGACCGCGTCGACCACGACGACCGCGACCGCGGCCCCTGCCGCGAGGAATCCCCACACGGTGCTGCTGGAGTTGCGGAACCACTCCTCGGGCTGAACGTCATTCACGGCGCAAACCTTAGCCCTCCGGGGCTAGATGCATATGCTGAGCCCGTGCCTACCCCCGCTGACATCGCGAAGCTGATCGACCACACCCTCCTCAAGCCCGAGGCGACCCACGCCGACGTCGAGGCGCTGATCCTGGAGGCCGCCGAGCTCGGCACCTACTCGGTGTGCGTCTCTCCCTCGATGCTCCCGGTCAACGCGCCAGCCGAGCTCAAGATCGCGGTCGTGTGCGGTTTCCCGAGCGGCAAGCACATCTCCTCGATCAAGGCCGCCGAGGCCAGTGCCGCGGTCGCGGCAGGTGCGGACGAGGTCGACATGGTGATCGACGTCGGGGCCGCGAAGGAGAAGCGGTTCACCGACGTGGAGGCCGACATCGCCGCCGTCCGTGCGGCCGTTCCCGCCCCGACCGTGCTGAAGGTGATCATCGAGTCCGCGGCGCTCGACGACGACGAGATCGTCGGTGTGTGCCAGGCGGCGGTACGCGCCGGCGCGGACTTCGTGAAGACCTCCACCGGCTTCCACCCCGCCGGTGGCGCCAGCGTCCACGCGGTGGAGCTCATGCGCCAGACCGTCGGCCTCGACGTCGGGGTCAAGGCCTCGGGCGGGGTGCGGACGATGGAGCAGGCCGAGCAGATGATCGCCGCCGGGGCGACCAGGCTCGGCGTCTCGGGCTCGCGTGCGCTGCTGGCCGGGTCGACGGGGTCGACCGGCGCCGGCTACTGACTTCGGCCCGGCACAGGCGAGAATGCTCCGGTGCATGCTCAGGTCATCGTCCTCGCCGGCCCCTCGGGCGCCGGGAAATCCCGCCTGGCCGAGCGGCTCGGGCTGCCGGTTCTGAGGCTGGACGACTTCTACAAGGACGGCTCCGACCCCTCGCTCCCCCGGATCACCGAGGGTCCCAACGCGGGGCTGGTCGACTGGGACCACCCCGACTCCTGGCATCCCGACGACGCGATGAAGGCGATCACGGCGCTCTGCGAGACGGGCACCGCCGACGTACCCGTCTATGACATCGCCCACGACGGCCGCACCGGCTGGCAGTCGCTGACCCTCGGCGACGAGCCGTTCTTCGTCGCCGAGGGGATCTTCGCCCAGGACATCGTGGCCTCGTGCCGCGACGCGGGGCTGCTGGCCGCCGCCTACTGCGTCACCCAGTCACCGACGGTGACCTTCTGGCGCCGGCTCACCCGCGACCTTCGCGAGCACCGCAAACCACCGTTCGTGCTGGTCAAGCGGGGCCTGGCGCTGAGGCGCGCGCAGCCGCAGGTCGTCGCGGACGCGGTCGCGAAAGGCTGCACCGCGGTCTACCCGAAGCACGGCTACGTCGCCATCGAACGGCTCACAGGGCCGCGTACGCGTCCTTGATCTCGTGGATCAGGTCGACCCGCTCGTCGTAGGGCAGGAACGCGGACTTCATCGCGTTGGTCGTCAGCCGCTGGAGCTCGGGCAGCCCCCAGCCGAAGGCCTCCACGATGCCGGCCATCTCCGCCGACATCGAGGTGCGTGACATCAGCCGGTTGTCGGTGTTGATGGTGACCCGGAACCCGAGGTCGTAGAGCAGCCCGATGGGGTGCTCGGCGATCGACTTCGCCGCCCCGGTCTGCACGTTGGAACGCGGGCAGAGCTCGAGCGGGATCCGCCGGTCCCGGACGTACGCAGCCAGCCGGCCCAGCCGCGGCGCCTCGCCCTCCTCGAGGGTGATGTCGTCGACGATGCGTACGCCGTGACCGAGCCGGTCGCAGCCACAGGGGTGCACCGCCTCCCAGATCGAGGGCAGCCCGAAGCCTTCGCCCGCGTGGATCGTGAAGCGCATGTTGTCGGCGGCGAGCTGCTCGAACGCCGCCAGGAACCGGCTCGGGGGGAAGCCCTTCTCCGGCCCGGCGATGTCGAACCCGGCGACCCCGCGGTCGCGCCAGGTCACCGCGAGCTCGGCGATCTCGGCGGCGCGGGCGGCCTGCCGCATGGCGGTGAGCAGCTGACGTACGACGATCTTCCGACCGGACGCCGCGACCGCCGCCATGCCCTCGTCGAACCCGGTCTGGACGGCCGCGACGACCTCGTCCAGCTCGCGACCGTTGGCCAGATGGAGCTCCGGCGCCCAGCGGACCTCGGCGTAGACGACGCCGTCCTCGGCCAGGTCCTCGACACACTCCCGAGCCACCCTGGTCAGCGCGGGCAGCGTCTGCATGACCGCCAGCGTGTGCGCGAAGGTGTCGAGGTAGCGCTCCAGCGACCCCGAGTCCGCGCTGGTCACGAACCACTCCTCCAGCGCGACCGGATCGTCCTGGGTCCCCTCCGGCAGCTGGTGACCCACCTCAGCGGCGAGCTCGACGAGGGTCAAGGGACGTACGCCACCATCGAGGTGGTCGTGGAGCAGCACCTTCGGGGCGGCCTTGATCTGCATGTCGGACGGTTCCATGGGCCCATCATTCCGTATGCCGCTAGATTCCGGGTGTGCGCACATTCACCACTCTCGAAGAAGTCTCCGACGCCGCAGGCACCGAGATCGGCACCGGCGAATGGCTCCTGGTCGACCAAGACCGGGTCAACGCCTTCGCTGACGCCACCGGCGACCACCAGTGGATCCACATCGACGAGGAACGGGCCAAGGAGGGTCCCTTCGGGGGCACCATCGCCCACGGCTACCTGACGCTGTCGCTGATCCCCTACCTCGGCGTGAGCGTCTACTCGCTGGAGACCCCCGGCGCGAAGCTCAACTACGGCCTCAACAAGGTCCGCTTCCCCATGCCGGTCCTGGTCGGCTCCCGCATCCGCCCAATCATCACCTTCGGCGAAGTCACCAAGCTCCCCACCGGCCTCCAGCTCGTCGTGAAGACGACGATCGAGATCGAGGGCTCCGCCAAGCCCGCATGCGTCGCGGAGTCGGTCGTCCTGCTCCTGGAGGCCTGAGCCCGGCTCAGGAGTAGTCGGCCCACAGCCGCTGGGCCGTGCCGTCGACGGTCATCTCGCCGCCGTACGGCACGATCCACTGCGGTCGGGTGTGCCCGAACGGCGGCCCGACGACGACCACCGCGTCAGGGTTGTAGCGGGCGACGGTCTCGATCGCCACGTCGCGCTGCTCGGCGCGCTTGGCGGCACGCTCCTCGGCGCTGGGGCGGCGTTCGAAGTCCGACGTCGGCGGGCGGGCGACGACCACCGCGTCGATCGCCTCGAGCAGCCCACGTTCGCCCAGCGACCGCGTGATCCAGCCGAACTCCCGCGCCGGGATGAGCTCCTCGGAGGTCTCCAGGAGGAGTACGCCGCCCTCCAGCACCCCAGGGTCGGCCGGGAAGCGCCCGGCGGTGAGCGCCCACTGGAGGATCTCGATGCAGCCGCCCCAGGTGCGGCCGGTGATCTTCCTTTCGGGACCAGTCCAGGTCCAAGGCTCGGTCGCCTCACGCTCACCGTATTCGGTCAGCGCGCGCGGGTCCTGCCAGTCGCGCCCGATGTCCTCCGACTCTCCCGGCTCGGTGATCTCGAGGGTTTCGCCGGTGAGGAGCGCGGCCTTGAGCGAGGCCTCGTGGACGGGGTCGAGCCCCGGTCCCGGCCCCAGGTGGACCTGCGTCGAACCACCGTGGAACGCGGCGACGCCGTTGGTCCACAGCCAGTTGAGCAGGTTGGTGTTGTCGCTGTAGCCGAGGAACGGCTTCGGGTCGGCCCGCACCAGGTCGGCGTCGAGGTGCGAGATCACGGTGATCTGGTCCTCGCCGCCGATGGTCGCCAGCACCGCCCGGATCTCCGGATCGCCGAACGCGGCGTTCAGGTCGGCCGCCCGCTCCTGCGGAGTCGCGCCGACCTTCCGCGTCGTCGGATACTCCACCGGCACCAGCCCGGTCACCTCGGTCAACCGCGTCAGCGCTTGCTCGTGGATCGCCGGTGCCACCCCGGGCGCGGCGAACGAGGGTGACAGCACGGCGACCTTGTCGCCCGCGACGGCCTTGGGTGGCTTGACGATCTTCATGGGTGAAGTCTGGCTCCCCGCTCGGGCGCGGCGCGACCGGTTATCTCTCCCGCGCTGGTCGAGCCGGATTCGTGAGGAACGAACGAATCCGTGTCGAGACCAACACGGTCCCATCGAGCGCGACAGGGGACCGTGTTGGTCTCGACACCGCTCGCTGGCGCTCGCGGGCTCGACCAGCGGTGGGCGATCAGCCGATGCGGTCGAGGATCAGCGGCGTCGCCTCGTACGCAGCCCCGTCCTCGATCTCGTAGCCACCCTCCAGCGCGGCCAGCGCACGGGCGAAGCGCTCAGGCGTATCGGTGTGGAGCGTGAAGAGCGGCGCGCCGGCAGCGATCGAGTCGCCCGGGCGCGCGTGCCAGGTGACCCCGGCCCCGGCCTGGACGGCGTCCTCCTTCCGCTCCCGCCCGGCGCCGAGGCGCCAGGCGGCGAGCCCGACGGCCATCGCGTCGAGCCGGGTGAGGACACCGGACGCCGGCGCGGTGACCACGTGGGTCTCGCGGGCGACCGGCAGCGGCGCTGAGGGGTCGCCACCCTGGGCCGAGATCATCGCCCGCCAGGCGTCCATGGCCTTGCCGGAGGCGAGTACGTCGGCGGGGTCCGGGCCGGACACGCCGGCAGCGGCCAGCATCTCCCGGGCCAGCGCGACGGTGAGCTCGACGACGTCGGCGGGCCCGCCGCCGGCGAGGACCTCGACGGACTCGGTGACCTCGATCGCGTTGCCGGCGGTCAGGCCGAGCGGGGTGGCCATGTCGGTCACCAGCGCGACCGTGTTGACGCCCGCGTCGGTGCCGAGGTCGACCATGGTGCGCGCCAGCTCCTGCGCGGAGGCGAGCGTCTTCATGAACGCCCCGGCGCCGACCTTGACGTCGAGCACCAGCGCCCCGGTGCCCTCGGCGATCTTCTTGGACATGATCGAGGAGGCGATCAGCGGGATCGACTCGACGGTGCCGGTGACGTCGCGCAGCGCGTACAGCTTGCGGTCGGCCGGGGCCAGCCCCTCACCGGCCGCGCAGATCACCGCGCCGACCGACCCGAGCTGGGCCAGCATCTCCTCGTTGGAGAGCGAGGCGCGCCACCCGGGGATCGACTCGAGCTTGTCGAGCGTGCCACCGGTGTGGCCGAGCCCGCGCCCGGACAGCTGCGGCACCGCCACCCCGCACGCGGCGACCAGCGGCGCCAACGGCAGCGTGATCTTGTCGCCCACGCCTCCGGTGGAGTGCTTGTCGGCGGTCGGCCTGTCCAGGGAGGAGAACGACATCCGCTCGCCCGAGGCGATCATCGCCGCCGTCCACCGCGCGATCTCGCGCCGCGACATCCCGTTGAGCAGGATCGCCATGTTGAGCGCCGACATCTGCTCCTCAGCCACGACCCCGGCCGTGTAGGCCGCGATCATCCAGTCGATCTGGGAGTCGCTCAGCTCGCCACCGTCGCGCTTGGCGAGGATCACCTCGACCGCATCATGTTCCGCCATGCGGACAGCGTAAGGCGCGACTGACACAGGTCCGCTACCGGACGACGTCCCTCACCCACGACCGCCCGGAGAAGTGGTCACTTTGGGCCTCCTCGAGCCCACGAAGACGGCCCAAATTGACCACTTCTCCTCGGAGCTTCAGGTCTGTAGCGCCTCGACGACGTCGGCTCCGAGCTCTTCCAGTCCCTCGATCTCGACACCGGACCGGAGGATGGTCACCTGCACATACGAACTGCCCCCGATGTGCTCCACTCTGTTGTGAATGGCGCCCGCCCCGGCCTCGGCCTCGGCACTGTCGTTCTCACCGGCCCGGACCTCGGTGGCCGCACACCACTTGTCGGGCACTTCGTCGTAGCTCCCCTCCGGGATACCGGGGGCCTGCGGCATCATCGCGAAACCTTCCAGCGCACCGCAGCGGAGCGATACGAAGCGCTCCGGGTCCTCCTCCATCCGCGCGGCCGGCCCGGTCTCGCCGATCGTCGTGAGGCTGACGAGAACCGAGGTGTCCCCTGCCGAGGTGGCGCCCCGGAACGAACACAGCACGACGCCGTCGACCGAGTCCGTACGTCGTACGTCGCCGACCTGGCTGACCTCCGGCGGCAGCACGTCAGACGTTGTCGAACAGACGTCGGGCGGAGGAGTCGCGGCCTCGCTCTCGTCCGGTCCGAGCAGGGCGAACGCGCCACTGACAACACCAGCGACCACAGCGATGGCGACCGCTGCTCCACCGATCAGCGGAAGCACGACCCGTGACATCGCAGAGCTACCCGCGGTCATGACAGCTCGCTCTCTGCGGCGTCGAGGATCTCGACCAGGCGTACATCGAGACGTGGATGCTCACTCCCGTCAGGGCTCACCGTGAGACTGAGCGAGTCCGAGAGCATCCGGCCGGCCCACCCGATCCTGCTCCTGGATGCCGTCACGACACAGGTGTCATCGTCCTGCTCACCCGGCAGAATCACAACGCCCGCCGCGTGCTGGCCGTCATGACAGTCGCGCACCCAGTCGATGAGGGGATGGAGATTCCGCAGCTCGACCTCGAAGCTCGCCTCGGACCTGTGCCCGAAGTCCTCAGAGGGAGGGTTCGCCTCGGTGAGAGTGCAGGTGCCTCCGTAGTCCAGACCGAAGGCGTCGCCCGACAGGTCGTCGCCGACGTAGTCCATGCCGAGCTTCTCGGCGATCCGGTAGCAGTAGTTCTCACCGACCAGCGCCTCGATGTTCGGCCGCTCGTCATCGCTGCCACCGCTCGCCGCGCGCGCGAGCGTGAAGATCCCGGCTCCGATCAGACCGACGACCAGGCCACCGGCGATGCCGACGACGAACCAGACCCACCGTTTCGGCGCGGGCGACTGCGGCCGAGTCGGCGGTGGATGGGCGGGCGTTGCGTACGTCATGGTGACCTCCGAGAATGTGGCCGTTCAACCTGGCAGCACGCAGTTCGGTTACGCGAGATTCTCCGGACCGAAGGCGTCGGGAAGGACCTCGGACATCGGCCTCACGCCCGAGACGGTCATCAGCAGAAGCTCGGGGCCGCCGTTCTCCCAGAGCAGCTGACGGCAGCGGCCGCAGGGCATGATGACCTCGCCGGAGCCGTTGACGCAGACGACGTGGGTGAGGCGTCCGCCGCCGGTCATGTGCAGGGAGGAGACGAGCCCGCACTCGGCACACAGCGTCACGCCGTAGGCGGCGTTCTCCACGTTGCACCCATGCAGCAGGCGTCCGTCGTCTGCATATCCGGCCACTCCGACGGGGTAGTTGGAGTAGGGCGCGTACGCATGTTTTGCGGCCTCCACCGCTTGCGCACGCAGGCCTTCCCAGTCAAAGCCCTCTGCGGCGTACGTCTGCTTCTCGGTCATGGTTCGACCTTAAAGCCTGTCCGGACAACCAAGCACAAGGTACGAGGCTTAGGCTTCGTCGAGATCAAAAGTTGGTAACCGTTCGCGTAATCCCTGGTATTGCTCGGTCTTTGGGGAGAACGTTCGGACATGAATGTCCTTTGCTACGCGCTTCGCGGAGCAACGACCTGGAGGCACCAGTGAAGAACAACATCAAGAAGGCCGCCACCGGCGGCTTCGCCGCGGTCCTGACCGCTGCCGCGCTCGCCGCGTGCGGAGAGGCGCCGGCCGAGCGCGCTGGGGAGGGGAACAGTGATTACCTTCCCTGCATCGTCTCCGACGAGGGCGGGTTCGACGACAAGTCGTTCAACCAGCTCAGCTACGAGGGCGTGAAGGAAGCCGCGGACGAGCTGGGCTCGAAGTTCAAGGACGTCGAGTCCAACAGCCCCAACGACTACACCTCCAACCTGGAGGGCCTGGTCGGCCAGAGCTGCGACACCATCGTGACCGTCGGCTTCGCACTCTCGGCCGCGACCATCGAGTCCGCCAAGGCCAACCCCGAGACCGAGTACGTCCTGATCGACGACGCGGCCGACGCCGACTTCGACGGCAAGACCGACGCGGAGAACATCAAGCCGATCCTCTACGACACCGCTCAGGCCGCGTTCCTGGCCGGCTACGTCGCCGCCGACTACACCAAGACCGGTGTCGTGGGCACCTACGGTGGCCAGCCGTTCCCGACCGTGACGATCTTCATGGACGGGTTCAAGCAGGGCGTCGAGTACTACGCGAAGACCAAGAACAAGGACGTCAAGGTCGTCGGCTACGAGGGTGGCGAGAAGGGCTCCTTCACCGGTGAGTTCGTCGCCAACGAGAAGGCCACCAACACCGCCCGCCAGATCATCGACCAGAACGCCGACGTGATCCTGCCGGTCGGCGGCCCGATCTACCAGGGCGCGCTCACCGCGATCGAGGACTCCGGCAAGGAGGTCGCGCTGATCGGTGTCGACGCCGACTTCTACGAGACCGACCCGAACACCCAGGACGTCGTTCTGACCTCCATCCTGAAGAACATGAAGACCTCCACCACGGATGTCATCCTCGCCGCGGGTGAGGACAAGTTCGACGCGACGCCGTACGTCGGCACGCTCGAGAACGACGGGGTCGGCCTGGCGCCGTTCCACAACTTCGAGTCGAAGGTGTCGGAGACTCTCCCCGACGAGATCGAGGAAGTCACCGCCGGCATCAAGGACGGCTCGATCAAGGTCAACTCCTACCTCGCGAAGTGACCCACCCGGTGGTCCCGCCCGTCGGGACCACCACGACGAGGGGGCCGGATGCACCCGGCCCCCTCGCCACGTACTTCCGGAATTTCTCCACCCCTGCAAGGAATGATCCGTGCCATGAGACTCGCGCTTCGCGACATCACCAAGCGCTTCGGCTCCCTGGTCGCCAACGACCACATCTCCCTGACCGTCGAGCCGGGCGAGATCCACTGCCTGCTCGGTGAGAACGGCGCGGGCAAGTCCACGCTGATGAACGTCCTCTACGGCCTCTACCAGGCCGACGAGGGCGAGATCGTCATCGACGACGAGCCGCAGCGCTTCAAGGGTCCCGGCGACGCGATGGCCGCCGGCATCGGCATGGTGCACCAGCACTTCATGCTCATCCCTGTCTTCACCGTCGCAGAGAACGTCATGCTCGGCCACGAGGCGACCGGGTTCGCCGGCAGCCTCGACCTCGACGCCGCCCGCAAGCGCGTCCGGGAGATCTCCGACCGCTTCGGCTTCCAGGTGGACCCCGACGCGCTCGTCGAGGACCTCCCCGTCGGCGTGCAGCAGCGGGTCGAGATCATCAAGGCGCTCTCTCGTGACGCCGAGGTGCTCGTCTTCGACGAGCCGACCGCCGTGCTGACGCCGCAGGAGACCGACGAGCTGATGGCGATCATGCGCCAGCTCAAGGAGTCCGGCACCGGCATCGTGTTCATCACCCACAAGCTTCGCGAGGTGCGCGAGGTGGCCGACCGGATCACGGTCATCCGCCGCGGCACGGTCGTCGGCGAGGCCTCACCGGAGGCCTCCAACGCCGAGCTCGCGGCCCTGATGGTCGGGCGTCCGGTCGAGCTCAAGGTGCACAAGGACCCGGCGCAGCCGGGCGAGCGCGCACTCGTCGTCTCCGACCTCACGGTGGCCGACGAGGACGGGCGTGTCCACGTCGACTCGATCAGCTTCCACATCGACGCCGGTGAGATCCTCGCCGTAGCCGGGGTCCAGGGCAACGGACAGACCGAGCTCACCGAGGCCATGGTCGGCCTGGCTCCGCACGTCGAGGGCTCGATCAACCTCGACGGGCGCGAGATCGTGGGCCGCTCGGTGCGCAGGGCGCTCGAGGCGGGGATCGGGTTCATCCCCGAGGACCGCCAGGTCGACGGCCTGGTCAGCAACTTCACCATCGCCGAGAACCTCATGCTCAACCGCAGCTATCAGGAGCCCTTCGTCTCCCGCGGATCGCTGAACCTCAAGAAGCTCGACATCTTCGCCAAGGAGAAGCTGGCCGAGTACGACGTACGCGCCCCCGGGGTCTCGACCCTGGCCGGGCAGCTGTCGGGCGGCAACCAGCAGAAGGTCGTCGTGGCCCGTGAACTCTCTCGTGACCTGCGACTTCTCGTCGCGGCGCAGCCGACGCGCGGCGTCGATGTCGGCTCGATCGAGTTCATCCATCAGCAGATCGTGGCCGCGCGTGACACCGGTGTCCCGGTGCTCGTGGTCTCCACCGAGCTCGACGAGATCGCCGCCCTCGCCGACCGGATCATGGTCCTCTACCGCGGGCGGGTCGTGGGCATCGTTCCCGCCGACACCTCCCGCGACACCCTCGGCCTGATGATGGCCGGCGAGTCTCCTGAAGGGAGCGACGCGTGAGCGAGAAGGGGCCGGAGAACGAGCCGGCCGAGACGACTGAGCCCACCGAGCCGACCGAGCCCACCGGGCAGGCTGAGGGCACGACGACGGCGACCTCCGACGCCGACCGGGTGCCCGAGGCGAGCCGTTGGCACGTGGCGATGCGCGAGATCACCACCGGCAACGCGCTGGTCGCGGTGCTCTCGGTGCTGCTCGCGATGTTCTTCGGGTCGCTGATGATCCTCTTCACCGACGAGGACGTCCGCTACGGGCTCTCCTACTTCTTCGCCCGTCCCTCCGACACGTTCTTCTACGCGTGGGAGGCCATCTCGGGGGCGTATGTCTCGCTGTGGCGGGGTGCGGTCTACAACGACCTGGGCAGCACGTTCACCCAGCAGATCAAGCCGATCACCGAGACGCTGAAGTTCGCCGCGCCGCTGACGCTGGCCGGGCTCGGCATCGGTCTGACCTTCCGCGCCGGGCTCTTCAACATCGGTGGCCGTGGCCAGATGCTGCTCGGCGGCGCCGCGGCCGCGTTCGTGGCGGTCAGGCTCGACCTGCCGATGATCGTGCACCTGCCGCTGGCGATCCTCGTCGGAGCTCTGGCCGCCGCCCTGTGGGGTGGGATCGCCGGCCTTCTCAAGGCACTCACCGGTGCGCATGAGGTGATCGTGACGATCATGCTCAACTACGTCGGCTACTACCTGGTCTTCTACGCCCTGACCCGCAAGTCGCTGCTCCAGGCGCCTGGGTCTGGCAACCCGAAGTCCTCGCCGATGCCGGAGTCGGCAGTCCTGCCGGACCTGCTCGGGCAGCAGTTCAACCTGCATGCCGGGTTCCTGCTCGCGGTGTTGGCGACGGTCCTGGTCTGGTGGATCCTCAACCGCTCCTCGCTCGGCTACCGGTTCCGTGCGGTGGGCGAGAACCCCTCGGCCGCGAAGGCTGCCGGCATCAACGTCGGGGTCGCCTACCTCAGCGCGTTCCTGATCTCCGGGGCCCTCGTCGGCCTGGCCGGGGTCAACCAGGTGCTCGGCTCGGTGACCGACGGCGCGACCAGCGGCCTCGACGCCGGCATCGGCTTCGACGCGATCACCGTCGCGCTGCTGGGACGGTCGCGCCCGTTCGGCATCCTGGCCGCCGGGATCCTGTTCGGCGCGTTCAAGTCCGGCGGCTTCTTCATGCAGGCCTCCGAAGGCATCCCGGTCGACATCGTGCTGGTCATCCAGTCCCTGATCGTGCTGTTCCTCGCCGCGCCACCTCTGGTGAAGGCGATCTTCCGACTCCCCACGAAGGAGGCCTGACCGTGTCCGCTGTCGATCTTTCGGTCAACTCCGACGCACCAGTCGTCGCCGAGCGCATCCCGGGCCTGTGGAAGACGCCCATCGTCATGGCTGTGTTCACCGTGCTGGTGGCGCTGCTGGTCATCGTGGCTCCCCGCACCGGCGACTCCACCTTCAGGTGGAGCCGCGACGGTGACTGGTTCGCCATCCCCGACATCACGCTGCCGGCCGACGGCGTCGTGTGGACGGCCGTGGTCCTGTGCCTGCTGTGCACGGCGTACGCCGCGTGGAACGCTCGCGCCGGCCGCAAGACTCCGCTGGTGCTGGTCGCGGCATTCGCCGTGATCGCGGTGTCCGGGTTCCTGGCCTGGGCGGTCGCGGGCAAGACGCTTCCCGTGGTCGGCCTGCTCGCCGGCGCGCTGGCGCTGGCGGTGCCGCTCGTGTTCGGTGCGCTCGGCGGCGTACTCGGTGAGCGGGCGGGCGTCGTCAACATCGCCATCGACGGCCAGCTGCTCTTCGGCGCCTTCGGCGCGGCGATCGTCGCCTCGCTCACCGGCAGCCCGTGGGCGGGCCTGGTGGCCGCGATGGTCGCGGGGATGCTGGTCGCGCTGCTCCTGGGCCTGTTCGCGATCACCTACTGGGTCGAACAGGTCATCGTCGGTGTCGTCCTCAACGTGCTCGTGATCGGCTTCACCAGCTTCATGTTCTCCCAGGTCCTCTCGGAGAACGCCGGGGCGCTCAACAACCCGCCCCACTTCCCGCGCCTGGAGATCCCGCTGCTGTCCGGCATCCCGGTCCTCGGCCCGATCTTCTTCCGCCAGACGGTGCTGGTCTACCTGATGTACGCCGCCGTCTTCCTCGTCGCCTGGGCCCTCTACCGGTCCAAGTGGGGCCTGCGCGTGCGCGCGGTCGGCGAGCACCCGAAGGCGGCTGACACGGTCGGCATCAACGTGATCGCCACCCGCTACCGCACCATCGTGCTGGCCGGCGCGATCGCGGGCATCGGCGGCGCCACCTACACGCTCGTCTCGGTGCCGTCCTTCGGGCGTGAGATGACCGGCGGCGCGGGCTATATCGCGCTGGCCGCGGTGATCTTCGGCAAGTGGGACCCGATCAAGGCGACCCTGGCGGCGCTGCTCTTCGGCTTCGCTTCCAACGTCGAGTCCGTGCTCTCGGTGATCGGCTCGCCGGTGCCGTCGCAGTTCATGCTGATGCTGCCGTACGTCGTGACGATCTTCGCCGTCGCCGGGCTCGTCGGGCACTCGCGTGCCCCAGCCGCCGACGGCGTGCCGTACCGAAAGGAATAGCCCCGAGTCAGACCAGCGCGCGGTGGGCGGCGGCGGCCAGGACCTTGGCGCCGACGCCCACCGCGCGTTCGTCGATGCGCAGGTCGCCCTGGTGGAGGTCGTAGGTGGGGCCGCCGGGGGTGCGTACGCCGAGCCGGAACATCGAGCCCGCGACCTGCTCCTGGTACCAGCCGAAGTCCTCGCCACCGAGGCTCTGCGCGGAGACGACGGCACCCCGCTCCCCCAGAACCTCGCGGACGCTCTCGACGAGGATCTGGTGGGACTCCTCGTCGTTGCTCACCGGCGGGACGCCCCGGGTGTAGTCGACGGCGGCCGTCACGCCGTAGGGCGCGATGATCTCGGCGACGACCTCGCGTACGACGTGCTCGACCTCGCTCCAGGCGTCGCTGTCGAGGATCCGTACGGTGCCTCCGACGGAACCATGCGCGGGGATCACGTTGTGGATCTGGCCGGCGGTGACCTTGCCCCAGACCACGCTCACGCCGGCCCGGGGGTCCATCCGCCGGCTCAGGATCACCGGCAGCTCGGTGGTCACCTTGGCGAGCGCGAAGACCAGGTCGCCGGTCAGGTGCGGGCGCGAGGTGTGCCCGCCGGTGCCGCTGAGGTGTACGTCGATCAGGTCGGCCGCGCTGGTCAGCGCGCCGGAACGGATCCCGACGCGGCCGACGTCGACGGTCGGGTCGCAGTGCAGCGCGAAGATCCGCTCCACGTCGTCGAGCGCACCCAGGCTCATCAGGTGAAGCGCTCCGCCCGGCATGACCTCCTCGGCGGGCTGGAACAGCAGGCGTACGCCACCGGGCAGCGGTGTCTCGCGATGCAGGTCGGCCAGCGCGAGGCCGGCGCCGAGCAGTGCCGTGGTGTGTACGTCGTGGCCGCAGGCGTGCGCGACACCGGGGACGGTGCTCGTCCAGATGTCGGTGGTGACGTCGTCGACGGGCAGGGCGTCCATGTCGCCGCGCAGCGCGACGACCCTCGAGTTCTTGCCATCTCCGCCGAGATCGGCGATCAGGCCGGTCGCTGACGGCCGGTCGACCTGCCACCCCGCCTTCTCCAACCGCTCGGCGACCAGCTCGGTGGTGCGATGCTCTTGCCAGGAGAGCTCAGGGTGCGCGTGGATGTCCCGGCGCAGGTCGGTCAGCTCGGCGTCGTAGGCATCGACTCGCTCGGCGAGGAAGGCAGCAGGCTCCAGCATGGTCCCGTCAGACTAATCCTTGTCGTAGGCGGCCAGGATCCTGTCCGCGGCTACAGTCGCCGGAAGCTCCCCGGAGAGCACCTCGGCACGCACCTCGTCACGGATCGCCTTGACGCCCGCAGAGTGCTTGAGCCGCTGGTCGAGCTCGTCGCGAACGAGCGCCCAGGTGAAGTCGAGCTGCTGCTCGGCGCGCTTGGTACGCAGCCCGTCCTTGCCGAGATGGGTGCGGTGGGCCATCACCTGCTCCCAGACCGAGTCGACCCCGTCGTCGTGGAGCGCCGAGGCGGTGACCACCGGCGGCGCCCACTCCTCGCGCGAGCGCACCAGCCGGAGCGCGCCGGCGAGCTCGCGGGCGGCCGCGCGCGCCTCCTGGGCGCGGTGGGGGTCGTTCGGGTCGGCCTTGTTGACCGCGATCACGTCGGAGATCTCCAGGATGCCCTTCTTGATCCCCTGCAGCTGGTCACCGGTGCGCGCGATGGTGAGGAACAGGAACGTGTCCACCATCCCCGCCACGGTCACCTCGGACTGCCCGACGCCGACCGTCTCGACCAGCACCACGTCGTAACCGGCCGCCTCCAGCACCGCCATCGCCTGCACGGTGGCCCTGGCGACCCCGCCGAGCGTCCCGGCGGACGGGGACGGCCGGATGAAGGCGTTGGGGTCCACGGAGAGCCGCTGCATGCGCGTCTTGTCGCCCAGGACGGAGCCGCCGGTGCGTACCGACGACGGGTCGACCGCCAGCACCCCCACCTTGAGGCCGTTGGCGGTCAGCCGGCTTCCGAGCGCCTCGATGAAGGTCGACTTGCCGACTCCCGGGACTCCGGAGATCCCGACCCGGACGGTTCTGTGTTCATCTGCGGCTTCGCCGCGGGCCGCCGGGAGCTTGGTGAGCAGCTCGCGGGCGATGTCACGGTGCTGGGGCTTGGTCGACTCCACCAAGGTGATCGCCCGTGACACCGCCGCCCGCTTGCCGTCGCTGATGCCGTCGAGAAGGTCTTGTACGTCGGGCCCTGGCATGGCCAGCACCTTAGCCAAAACACCCGGCACCGCGCGGCCCGGCTCGACCAGCGGAGCCTGGCGAGCGCCGGTACGCTCGACCGACGTGACCGAGATGACAAGAACAGCGGTGGTGACAGGCGGCGGAACCGGACTGGGACGCGCCATCGCCGATCGGCTGGCGACGGACGGGCTCGAGGTGACCATCGTCGGGCGCCGGGCGGAGGCGCTCGAGACCGCGACCAAGGAGATCAACGCCGCCATCGGCGTCGCCCGGGTGACGTACGTCGTCGCCGACTGCGCCGATCCGGGCGACGTACGCGCCCTGGCCGATGCCTGCCCGGACCGCCTGGACGTGCTCGTCCTCAACGCCGGCGGAAACGCCCCCGCGACCGGCGACGACCTGGAAGCGCTGGCGCGCGACTGGGCGGCCGACTACCGGCTCAACGTTCTCACCGCTGTGCTCCCGGTCGAAGTGCTGTTGCCCAGGATGGCCCGGCCCGGCGGCCGGATCGTCGCGATGAGCTCGATCTCGGCACTGCGCGGCCATGGGTCATACGGAGCCTCCAAGGGCGCCATCAACACCTGGATCACCGGTCTCGCGGCCGAGGTCGCGGCGGACGGCATCACCGCCAACGCTGTCGCGCCCGGCTTCGTCCCGGACACCGAGTTCTGGGACTCCCGCCGCAGCCCCGAACTGATCGAGGAGCGCACCTCCCGGATCCCGGTGGGTCGCCCCGGCAGGCCCGGCGAGGTCGCCGCCCTGGTCGCGCATCTCACCGCGCCCGAGGCAGGCTTCACCACGGGTCAGGTCGTCGGGATCCACGGCGGCGCAGTCTTGGCGCGCCTCTGAGGGCCGGGCGGTAGAAGATCCACCGACCGCTTCTTTTGCTAGACGATGACACTTCGTGAAGACCTTCACAAAGTGTCATCGTCTAGCAAAAGGTCAGCGGAGCCGGTGCATCAGATCGCGTACGACGCCAGGAACCTGCCCCGACCGCACTTGGTCCAGCGGGACCCAGGAGGTGCCCGACGCTGCAGCCGCCCAGGCGACTGCGGCAGAGATGACCGCCAGCCCGACGACGGCGACGATCCAGCGCTGGACCGGTGAGGACGCGGCCCGGATGACAGGGCTGACAATGTCGCGAACCCGCTGCGAAGCGAGCCAGGCTGCGGACATGAACGTCATCGCTGCGCTATAGAGCGCACCGGTCAGAGGCAGTTCCAGGGCCAGAAAGCCCACGCCGACGGCGGCCGCGATCACACCCGCCAACACCGACAGCGTCACTGTCCCGGGCATCGCGCGCACCAGATCCAAGGGCGACCGGACCAGGGCCTGGACGGTGTCGTACCACTTCCGGCCCCGTGCCTCGCGCCGCTTGGAGAGGTGGTCGGCGGCCATCGACGCGGTCCGCAGCAGCCAGATCCCGAGGCCGAGCACGGCAGCGCCCAGGACCGGAACGATCGCCACCACTCCGCTGAGGATCGCGCCCAGCGCGACCAGGATGAGGAGGTGCCGGGGACCCGGCCATCGCTTGAGGCTCGAGTGTGCGCGTGCCGGGCTCCACCCGGGCTCGGGCTGCGGCGCCCGCGGAGGTGGCTCCTGCGGGTCGAACCGGCGCACCACCAGAGGATCGACCGGGGCGTCGGCGACAGTGACCGCGGTCGGCGCCACCTCCTCGACCGCGGGAGTCGCCACCTCCGTCACGGCATCACCGGCGGCGTCCGGGTCCACCAGCGTCGGCTTCACCTCGGCGCCCACCGGTGCGGCGGCCAGCGGCATCGTCACCGGCAGCACCTTGGTGACCGTCGAATCGGCTCCGGGCCACGGCACCTCGGGCTCCATCAGCCACTCCCGCAGCTCCTCCAGGCCCGGCCGGTCCGCGGGATCCGTCGCCAGCGCCGCGATGAGGACCTCCCGCATCGACCCCTCGATGCCGTCGAGATCGTGCTGGCCACGGCGTACCCGATCCAGGACGGCCATCGACGGACCGGTCCCGAACGGAGGTCGGCCCAGCAGCGCATAGGCGGTCGTGGCGGCCCAGGAGTGGACGTCGCTGGCCGGCGAGGAGGGCGTTCCCTCCAGGATCTCCGGCGCCAGGTAGCCCGGGGTGCCGACCAGCCACCCGGTGAGAGTGATCTTGGGATCGTCGGCGACCCGGGCCAGCCCGAAGTCGATGAGCACCGGCGTACGTCCCTCCATCACGACGTTGGAGGGCTTCACGTCACGGTGCAGCACGCCGGCGTCGTGGCAGGCGGCGACGCCGCCGGCCAGGCACCGTGCCAGCCAGAACCGGTCCTCGCCGACGACGGGTCCGTCGTCCTTGATCCGGTCGTGCAGCGTCGGGCCCGGCACGTAGCGGGTCGCGACGTAGGGAAGATCCGCGTAGGGGTCGGCGTCGACGATCTCGGCGATCCAGGGGCTGCGCACCTGCCGCAGCGACCGCACCTCGCGCTCCAGCCGGGCGCGGGTCTCCTCGTCCCCCACGACATGCGTACGCAGCACCTTCAGCGCCACCCGCTCGCCGGTCTCCTCGTGGCGAGCGAGGTGGACGACACCCATGCCGCCCTCACCGAGCTTGTTGAGGATCTCGTAGGCGCCGACCCTCATCAGCCCGTCCCCGGATGCCCGCCCGGGGCGTAGGTCCGTCACAGCTCTGAGGCTAGACGAGCCCGACGCCCCCGGCGAGGACATACTCGGAACGGTCAGTGATCAGTGATCGAGCTGCTCCCGCAGACGACCGAGCAGGTCGATCGCGGAGTCGGCGATGACGGTGCCCGGCAGGAAGACCGCGGCGGCGCCCATCTGCTCGAGCGTGGCCACGTCGTCGGGCGGGATGACCCCGCCGATGACGATCATGATGTCCGGGCGTCCCTGCTCCTCCAGCGCCGCCTTCAGCGCGGGGAGCAGCGCGAGGTGACCGGCAGCCAGCGACGAGACCCCGACGATGTGTACGTCGGCGTCGACCGCCTGCTGCGCGACCTCCTCGGGCGTGGAGAACAGCGGGCCTACGTCGACGTCGAAGCCGAGGTCGGCGAAGGCCGAGACCACGACCTTCTGGCCACGGTCGTGACCGTCCTGGCCCATCTTCGCGACCAGGATCCGCGGGCGGCGCCCCTCGGCCTCCTCGAACTCCTTGGTCGCCTTCAGCACCTCGGTGACCTTTGAGTCACCCGACGTCGTCGCCTCGTCCCGATACACACCGGAGATGGTACGGATGACGGCCTGGTGCCGTCCCCACGCCTTCTCCATCGCGTCGGAGATCTCGCCGACGGTCGCCTTCGCGCGGGCCGCGTCGACGGCCAGCTTGAGCAGGTTGCCGTCCAGGTTGCCGGTGCCGCTGGGCTCGCTCGTCGAACCGGCCGCGTTCGTGATGGCCTCCAGGGCACGGCGTACGTCCTCGTCGTCGCGCTCCGCGCGCAGCCGCTCCAGCTTGGCGACCTGCTGCTTGTAGACCTGGTCGTTGTCGACCCTGAGCACGTCGAGCGGGTCCTCGGAGGGGAGCCGGAACGTGTTGACGCCGATCAGCTTCTGGGCACCCGAGTCGAGGCGCGCCTGGGTGCGCGCGGCCGCCTCCTCGATGCGCATCTTCGGGATGCCCTGCTCGATCGCCTTGGCCATCCCGCCGGCCGCCTCGGCCTCCTGGATGTGGGCCCAGGCGCGCTCGGCGAGGTCGTGGGTGAGCTTCTCGACGTAGTAGGAGCCGCCCCACGGGTCGATGATCTCGTTCGTACCGCTCTCCTGCTGCAGGAGCAGCTGGGTGTTGCGGGCGATGCGGGCCGAGAAGTCGGTCGGCAGCGCGATGGCCTCGTCGAGAGCGTTCGTGTGCAACGACTGGGTGTGGCCCTGGGTCGCGGCCATCGCCTCGATCGCGGTGCGGCCGACGTTGTTGAAGACGTCCTGGGCGGTCAGCGACCAGCCGGAGGTCTGCGAGTGGGTCCGCAGGGAGAGCGACTTCGGGTTGGACGGGTCGAACTGCGACACCAGACGCGACCACAGCGCGCGGGCCGCGCGCATCTTGGCGACCTCCATGAAGAAGTTCATCCCGATCGCCCAGAAGAAGCTCAGCCGCGGTGCGAACGCGTCGACGTCGAGGCCCGCGGCCAGACCGGTCCGCAGATACTCGACGCCGTCGGCCAGCGTGTAGGCGAGCTCCAGATCAGCCGTCGCCCCGGCCTCCTGCATGTGATAGCCGGAGATCGAGATCGAGTTGAACCGAGGCATCTTCGCGGCGGTGTAGGAGAAGATGTCGCCGATGATCCGCATCGACGCCACCGGCGGGTAGATGTAGGTGTTGCGGACCATGAACTCCTTGAGGATGTCGTTCTGGATGGTCCCGGCCAGCTTCTCGGGCGGGACACCCTGCTCCTCAGCAGCCACGATGTAGAGCGCCAGCACCGGCAGCACTGCACCGTTCATGGTCATCGAGACCGACATCTGGTCCAGCGGGATGCCGTCGAACAGCGTCCTGGTGTCGTAGATGGAGTCGATCGCGACGCCGGCCATGCCGACATCGCCGCGCACGCGCGGGTGGTCGGAGTCATAGCCACGGTGAGTGGCCAGGTCGAAGGCGACCGAGAGGCCCTTCTGACCGGCCGCCAGGTTGCGGCGGTAGAACGCGTTGGACTCCTCCGCGGTCGAGAAGCCGGCGTACTGCCGGATCGTCCACGGCTGGGTCGTGTACATCGTCGGATAGGGCCCGCGTAGGAACGGGCTCAGGCCGGGGAAGGTGTCGAGCGCGTCGAGACCCTCGAGATCCGCAGGCCCGTACGCCGGCTGGATCTCGATGCCCTCAGGGCTCAGCCAGCCCTCACCGGTCACCTCGGTCGGGCCGTTCGGGACCCCGTCACCGTTCAGCGGGATCCCCTTGAAGGAGCCGGGAATCGTCATGAGAGCTTCTCCCTCGTAGCGGTCAGGAAGGCGAGTGCGTCGACACCCATCGAGGCGGCGTCGTCCACCTCGGCGTCGACGGCGTCGGGCTTCCCGGCGATGATCACGTGCGTGGCGCCCGCCTCGCGGAGGGCCGCGATCGCGGCCGCGCCCCACTCGGCGTACGTCTTGTCCGACCCGGCCAGGCAGACGACCGCCGGCGAACCGGCAGCGCGGTACTTTCCGGTGAGGTCCTCGGCGTCGCTGGTCGCCCCCGCGACCTCGACGCCGATGCCACCGGCGGCGAGGAGGTTGGTCGCGAAGGTCGCCCGGGCGGTGTGCTGCGCGACCGTGCCGATGGTGGCCAGGAAGACCTTGGCGGTGGCGGGAGTGTCGCGCAGGGCCTCGAAGGAGGCGCCGTAGCGCACCACCCGCTCGTTCAGCGGGTCGACCGGCCGCTCGGGGAGCGTCTCGGCGAGGTTGGGGAACTCGGTGAGCCCGGTGATCGGACGCTTCCGCCGCGCGATCGCCTTCTCTCGCTGCGCGGAGACCGCGGCGATCCGGTCGCGGAAGGGCGAGAAGTCGTGGCCTCCGACGGCGTTGGCCCCGGTCCACTCCTCCTCGAGCTGGATGAACGCCTCCCAGCCGGCGGCGGCCATGTCGGCGGTCAGCTGCTCGACGGCGAAGGAACCACCGGCGGGGTCGGCGACGGCCGCGACGTGGGACTCGTCGATCAGCAGGTGGGACACGTTGCGGGCGATCCGGCGCCCGAACCCGTCCGGCACGCCGTTGGCGGAGTCGAAGGGAAGCACGGTCACCGCGTCCGCACCGCCGACACCGGCGGCAAAGGCGGCGACGGTGCCGCGCAGCATGTTCACGTAGGGGTCGTACTTCGACAGCATCGGCCGCGAGCTCACCGCGTGGATGCGCATCTCCACGCCCTCGGCTGCGGAGAGCTCGAGGACCCGTGCCCACAGCTGCCGGGCGGCCCGCAGCTTGGCGATCGTCGGGAACTGCTCGTCGGTGGCCGCGTACCGGAACTCGATCAGGCTCGCCGCCACGGCGGGCGAGAAGCCCGCCTCGGTCAGCGCGCGCAGGTAGGCGACCCCGACCGCGATCGACCAGCCGAGCTCCTGGACGTCGGAGGCGCCCAGATCATGCGCAGCCGTGGCATCCACAACGATCGCCCGCACGCCGATCCCCTGCGCAAGACGAGCGAGGTCGACCAGCTCGGCGAACGCCTCGTCGGGCGCCAACGGCAGGTCGCGCAGCAGCGCGCCCATCGGGTCGGCACCCAGGTTGGTCGCAGCGTGCAGCCCAGCGCCACGCTCGGCGATCAGCGCGAGCAGGTTCTGGGCGACCTTGACCGCACCGATCGGCGCGTCGAGCACGATCGGCGCCAGGTCGAGGAGCACCTTGTCGAGGAGCACCGCGAGGTCGGTGGTCTCGTCGGCAGCCACCCAGAGCGAGGAGACCCCGCCGTCCAGGTCCACCAGAGCGGCCTCGTTGGCCGCCTTGGCGTCCAGGCCGGACAGACCGGAGACGAGCGAGCGGATGTCCCAGGCGCCGGCGCGCGCGGGACGGGCCGCGTCGGCGAAGGACGTGCCCGGCAGCCCGAGCGGGGCGATCCGGAGTCCGTCGAGGGAGGTGCGGGTCAGCTTGTCCCAGACGAGCGAGTCGGCGTCGTCGGCCGTCAGCCGACCGCCCTTGCGGAGGACGGCAGCAGTCGCCGCCTCCCACTCTGTCTGGGAATGGGCATCCGCCGGCTGGGCAAGGCGCAACGAGTCGTCGCGAGCGGCGTCGTTCATGGGTCGAACCTTAGGCCGATGAAGTGGCGGTGACCACAAAGTGTGAGGTTTACAACCGCTAACTGAGACGCGCCGTTAGGTTGACCGCCGTGAAGGTACGCACTCCGGCCGGACAGGTCTATCGGATCACCCGGCGCTGGGTCCCATGGCAGCGGAAGTCGCGCCGCCTGAGTCTCGACGCATTAGAGGTCCCTATCGGCGCGCCTTCCGGCGACGATCCGATCAGCATGATCCTCATGGTGGTCTGGCTAGTCATCGCGCTGCCGATCCTCGTCGTGGTCGTCGCAGTCATGCTGCTGACCAGCATCGAGCTCCTCCTCCTGCTCGCGATCCTCCCCTTCGCCATCGGCGCCCGGGTCGTCTTCGGCCGCCACTGGACCGTCGAGGTACGCCGCGCCTTCACCCCCATCCACGAGGAGCGCGCGGGCAACTGGACCGCCAGCGGCGTACGCATCACCGAGCTGGCGCGAGAGATCGAGTCGGGCAACGTCCCCGCGGACACCCTCGCCAAGCAGTCCTAGTCCCACCAGAGGCGCAGCAGCGGCAGGCCCGTGTAGACCAGCACCCAGACCGGCCAGAAGAAGCCGCGGCCGGTGAGGTGCCAGACCAGGACGGCGATCGCGCCGCAGATCAGGAACACCAGAAGATCGCGTACGAGACGAGGACCCGCCCCACCACGCGGGGCGGGATCCTCGCCCAAGTCATCGACCACCGCGGCGAGCTCGGCGGACCGGGCCGCACCCCACACCGTCTCGGCACGCGACTCCAGCTCGAGCGCGTCGATCCTCCCCGCGGCGTACGCCTCGACGAGCCGCGCCCGCGCGGCCTCGCGCTCGAGGTCACCGATCCTCGTCACAGCGCCTCCAGATCGAGCGCCCGGCCGGAGGCGTACAGGTCCTTGGGGCAGGTCGAGGCGGCGCAGTCCTGATAGCGGTCGGCGAGCCTCGCGAGCGCCTTGACGGTCTCTGCGACGGACGGGTCGGCGGCGAGGTTGTGCTGCTCATAGGGGTCCGAGGAGCGGTCGTAGACCTCGACCTGGCCGGTGTGCAGGCGGGCGTAGGTCCAGGAGCCGATCCGGACGCCGGACCACAGCTGCCTGCTCCCGTCGGTGACCCGCCAGCCGCTGATCGGGATGGCGCGGACCTGCTCGGGTGCGGTCAGCCACGGCATGATGTCGATCCCATCCGGCGCCCGAGGTGGCCGAGCCCCGGCCGCCGCGAGCAGGGTCGCGGCGAGATCCGGGTTGGTGACCGGGGTCCGCACCGTCCGGCCGCGCGGCACCCCGGGACCGCTCATCAGGACCGGGATCCGCAGCGACTCGTCGTAGTGCCACAGCTTGCCGTTGAGGTTGTGGTAGCCGTTCGAGAAGCCGTTGTCGGAGGTGAACACGACCAGCGTCCGCTTCAGCTCACCGCTCCGCTTGAGCGAGCCGATCAGCGAGGCGATGTTGCGATCCAGGCTGCGGATGGCCTCGAGGCGGCGCTGGTAGGCGATCCGGAGCGCGTCCTTCTTCCGCGGGTTGAACTTCCCACGCCCGGGCGAGCCCTTCGCATAGCCGGAGGTGTCCTCGGGAAAGAGGTTCGGCCGCGCCGGGATCTGCGCGTTGTCGTAGAACCCGCGGTCCTGGGTGTCGGGCACGGTCACCGACAGAGCGGCGTCGGTGCCCGGATAGACCTTCTTGGGATCACCGGGCCCCGACGGCGCGCCGTGGTGCGGCGCCACGTAGTTGACCCAGGTGAACCAGGGCTTCCCGCTCGGGCGTTCGGCCGCGATCCCGGCCTTCGCGTGATCGGTGATGACGGTCGAGGAGTAGCCCTTGGACTTGATGATCTCGCCGTTGACGTTGAACTTCGGCGACCGGAAGTTGTACGTCGACGGGTCGACGGTCGCGCGCCACTGGTCCCACCCGGGCGGCACCTCGCCACGGGTCGCACCCTCGCCGTAGCCGTTGAGGTACTTCCCCGCGAGGATCGTCGAGTAGCCCGCGTCCTGCAGCGAGGTGGCGACCGTCGAGGAGTCGTCGAAGGCCTGATACCCGCCGTACGGCCCCTCGATCGTGCGCGCACCGTGGTTGTGGGCGTACTGCCCGGTCAGCAGCGAGGCCCGCGCCGGCACGCAGATCGGCGTCGGCGCGATCCCGTCGGAGAAGGAGGCCCCGGTCCGCTCGACCAGCTTCCGCACCCGCGGCAGGTAGTCCATGTCCAGGGCGGAGAGGTCGTCGACCGTGACCATCAGCAGGTTCGGCTTCTCCGCGGGCCGTTCCAGAGCAGGCGTACGCGTCGGGGCCGCCGCCATGGCGGCCGGCTCGTGCACCAGGCCGGTCACCGCGAGGGCGCTCATCGCCACCGTCGCTACAGCCGCGCGCTTGCGACGCGTGAACAGGTTGCCGACCGGCATGACCAAGCACTCCCAAGTAAGACGAGTTATTTAGTCTACTTTAACTCCAATCGGTGACGAGCTGGTCACCAGGGAGAAAGACACCACGCCGGGGAGGTAGCGGTCGTCGCTGAACTCGAAGGTGCGGCCGTCGGCGAACCGCGCGGTGCGGACGACCCGCAGCAGCGGGCTGCCACGCCGTACGCCGAGCAGGCGGCCGTCCATGGCCGAGGCGGCGATCGCCTCGATCCGGTGCTCGGCATGTCCGAGGGCGACACCGAGCGCCTCCTCGACGACCTGGACGATCGAGGGAGCATCGGACGGCAGGGACTCGATGGCCCCGGCGAGCCAGCCGGGAAACACCGTGTGCTCGACCATCGCGGGTGATCCGTCGAGCGATCGGACCCGCACCACCCGCAGCACCGGGCTCCCCGGCCGCTCGCCGAGCTCGCGCGCCTCCACGGTCGTGGCGCGACCGCGCGACACGTCGACGAACCGGCCTCCTGGCCTCAGGCCGGAGGCCACGGCCCACTGCGCGAACGAACGCACCCCGAGGCTCTGCAGGCGCGTGGCGACGTGCGCGTACCAGCGCTGACCATGCAGGGAGACGAGACGAGTGTCGTTCTCCAGCCGCGCGAGCGCGCGTTCCACGGTTCCTCGCGCGACCCCGAACTCCCGCGCCAGGCAGGACACCGTGGGCAGCGGCCGCCCTGCCGGATACTCGCCGGCCCGGATCCGCGCCTCCAGCGTGGCCGCGACGGCCTGGTAGCGACGCGACGACCGCCAGGCCACGCCGACGGACTGCTCGGGCACCAGGCCCTCCCCCAGCATCAGCTCACCCGAGCCCGAGGACTCGCTGGACGAACCAGAAGAGGCCGACGACCGCCACAGCCGTGGCCGCGACGATGCCGAGCCACCAGCCGATCTGCGGCTGACGGCGACGCAGGACCAGGAGCACCGGGAAGACCAGCGCGACGATCACCAGCTGCACGGCCTCGATGCCGAGGTTGAAGACGAGGAGCGAGCCCAGCAGCCGCCACGAGAACGGTTCGTCGATCCCGAGGGCACCCGCGAAGCCCAGGCCGTGGATCAGACCGAACCCGAAGACCACGGCGAGCCGGACCTTCTCCCCCGACACCCGCGATCCGACAGTGCTCGGCTCAGCGTCGGTGGACACGGGTGTCGCCAGGGCGACGGCGCCCCCTCCGGCCGGAGCGGCCGGGCTCGAGGAGGGACCGACACGGCCCGCGGGCCGGACGAGAGGCGCCGATCCGGAGCCGGAACGTCCCTCGCACCACGAGCCCCACACGTGCCAGGCCGCCACGGCCGCGATCGACAGTGCGATCACGGGTTCGACGATCGAGGCCGGGACCGAGACGAGGCCGAGGCTCGCGAGGATGAAGGTCACCGAGTGGGCCGCAGTGAACGCGGTCGCGGCCAGCAGGATGTCGCGTGGACGGCGGGAGCCGACGATGAGCGCGACGAGGAAGAGGATGTGGTCGAGCCCGAAGAGCAGGTGCTCGGCGCCGAGGACGAAGAAGTCCAGCAGCCTGGACGGGGAGGACTCGTCCGTGGAGTAGGTCGGGTCCTCGGCGGAGAGGACCGCGCTGCCCGAGGCGTCCGACAGCGCGTAGTCGAGGATCGTCTCGGTGCTGCCCACGAACCCTTCCGACTCGGGGAACAGCTCGCTGGAGATCTCGTACGCGAAGTCGTCCGAGCCCGAGGCCCGTGGGCAGGTGTAGTCGAGCGCCACCACCACGTGGGGCACACCGTCGCGCTCGCTCGCCCGGAGCCCGTCCGCCGCAGCGGGCGTGCAGGGACCGCCGTCGGCGGCGACGCCGAACCTGTCGCCGAGGTAGCCGAGCACGGCGTCCAGGTGCTCCTCGATCAGCCCGAGGTCGGCGCCGGAAGTCTGGAAGGCGGCCTTGGCCCGGCTCTCCAGCTCGGGGTCGACCTCGGCCTTCGCCACCGACCTGACGAGGAGGACGTACTCCATCTCGAGCTCGGCCCTGACCACGCCGTCGGGGCGCTGGGTCAGCTCGGCATGGACCGTGGACGTGAAGCCGTGAGCCGAGGCCGGGACGGTCAGCAGGATCGGCGCCAGCGTCGCGAGCGCCGCGGCGAGGAGGCAGCGGATGCGGAGGGAAGCGGTCATGAGGATCCTCGATCGAGACGGGAGGTCAGGGCCCGCCCGGCAGGCGCCGGACGAGCCCTGACCCGGTTCAGCTGATCGGCTCGGTGTCGAGTCGAACGTGGTCGATGGCCCAGTACCAGTCGTTCATCGCGTTGAAGAGCCGGAAGTTGACCTTCATCGAGGTCGCGCCGGCCGGCACGTCGACCGGGAGGTTGACGGTCTTGTTCCCCTGGCTGAGGTCGGGGGTGTTGGCCGGAGTCCAGTGGACCAGCTGCACCTTCTGACCGGTGTCGAACTCGACGGTGACCTCGGCCTCCTGCGGCTCCTCCTCGCGGTAGTGGTTGTCCCACGCGAGGTAGAGACGCGAGGCGCCCGCCGGGATCGGCGCGCTGGGAGTGGTGAGCGTCGAGTCGAAGCGGCCGCGGCTCTCCGGGTCGTTGACGTCGTCCCACTCGTCAGGGTCGGCCACGGCCACGACGTTGCGGCCCAGGGTGAAGCCGCTGCGGTCCTGGTCGTCACCGTTCTGCCAGAACGCCTTGGTCATCAGCGACCAGCCGTTCATCTCCTTGGTGCCGGTGGGCATGTCCGCGGCGTTGGTGATCGTCCAGCCCGCCGGTGTCGTCTTCGTCCAGCCGAGGACGCTCGCGTTCGCCGGCCTGTTGTGCTCCACGCCGTACTGGAGCTGACCGGCCACCGACTCGAAGTCCTGGTAGATCAGGTAGTCGGCCGGGTCGACCGGAGGCGGCGGCGGAGCGGTCTTGAAGCTGGTCGAGATCGACCCACCCGCCTTGCCCCAGGTGTTGTACGGGGTGACCCGCACCTCGTACTCCGTATCGCCCTTCAGCCCCTGGATGGCGTGGCCGCGGGAGGCCGGCAGCGGGAGGATGTAGAAGCCCGACCACTGCTTGAAGTCGGCGACGCTCGCACCTGTGGCCTTATCAGTGACTTGGTAGCGGTAGAGGTGGACGATGTCCTGTACGTCGTTGGCTGCCGGCTTCGCCTGCGGGAAGGAGACCTGCGCGGTCTCCTCCTTGATGTCGGACACGGTCACCGCCGACCCGGCGGGCCACTTGGGCCCGGCGGTCTTCGCGGCACGGCGGTCGGTGTAGGGGAAGTTGCGCTGCGGGTTCTTGACCGCTTGCTCGACGTCCCAGGTCCAGGTCTGGTCGATCCACTCGCCGGCCTGCAGGTCGTAGTTCTTCACCTTGACGACGCTGCCTTCGACCTCGACGACCGCGGTCTGGGCATTGTCGCCCGCGTCGTTCGGCGTCGTGTCGTTGTCGACGCCGCTCTCCATCTCGAAGTACGCCAGCGGCGGGGCGTTGACGGTCGTGAAGCCGCCGTCCTGCCAGATCGAGGTCGAGATGTTGTTGGGCGTGTGGATGTGCCCGCCCCAGACGACCGCCTGGGGGAAGTTGTCGAAGACCGACTTGAACGTGTCGCCGCAGCCCTCCGAGAGACCTGCGCCGTACCACTCGTTCGAGACGTAGTGCGTGCACTTGAGGGGGTGGTGCACGAGCACGAACACCGGGCGGTCGGGGTGCTCGGCGGTGTCTGCGGCCAGGCGGGTGTGGAGCCAGTCGCGCGCGTAGGCGTAGTTGCCGGTGCTGCGCTGGGTCGGCCGGCCCGTCTCCTCGTCGAGCTCGCCGGCACCGGGCGAGACCGTGATGAAGTGGTAGCCGTTGATCAGGTAGTCGGCGTTGGGCCGCTGCCCGCCGGTCGACTGGGTGAAGAGGTCGTAGCCCGTCATGCCCGAGCCGACGTCGTGGTTGCCCAGGGCCGCCACCAGGGAGATGTCATCGGTGCCGTCACCGTTGTCGTCGAGGCGGCGGTCCAGGACGTCCTTCAGGCCGGCGTACTCGCCCGCGGTGGCGTTGTTCGTCAGGTCGCCGACGAACAGCGTCGCGTCGAGGTTCTCGGCGTGGTAGAGGTCGAACGCCTTGTCAAGGTCGCCCCACTCGTTGTGGATGTCGCCGATCGAACCGAAGGTCACCTGCGGCTGGTTGTCGTTGGCGGTGCGACGCTCTGCGGCGGCGCGGGCCTCCTCGACCTCGGCGTCGTCCCCGGCGACGACCTGGAACTCCTCGAAGTCAACGGTGCCGTTCTCACCGACGGCGGAGTAGCTGATCCGGTAGTCACCTGCGGTCTGCGGGGTGAACTCGTAGACCGGGTCCTTCGCGGAGCCGGTCGGGGAGATCTCCGCGGTGACGCCGTCGGGCGAGGTCACCGACACGACGTAGTCGCCGGTCCGGAACGTGCTGCTCTCCTCGGTCGGGACGGGCTCCGGGATGCGGAAGCTCTCGCCGACCGCGGCCTTGGACTTGGGGGCATCCTGCAACCGCACCTGCTCCGCGAGCAGCGCGAAGGCCGGGCCGTCGGCCTCGGCGCGTTCCTGGGCGACGACAGTGCCGCCGCCCGCGATCGCAACAGTCACGAGGCCGCCGGCAACAAGGCGCGCACCCCACGATCGTCTGATGGGAATCATCGGTCTCCTCGTCTCGGTCACGGTGCTCGGGCACCGGGAACTTGTCTGGACAAGTCCACCGGGACGAGGTGGCGCGTGACTGTCCGGCTGCAGCCCGAAACCACGGCAGACAGATGAAATATCCGTGACGCGATGCGGCAATCCGGCGCGGTTGCTACATCAGGGCCACCGCGGGAGCGGTTAGAGACCGTCGAGGTCGAGCGGCCGGTCGGCGGCGTACATCTTCTTGGGACAGCTGTCGCCGGCGCAGTCGCGGTACTTCTCGGTCAGATCGGCCAGCCGCGAGACCGTCTTGGCGTGGGCCGGGTCGTCGGCGAGATTCTTCATCTCGTACGGATCGTTGGTGCGGTCGTAGAGCTCGGCCTCACCGGTCGTCAGCTCGACGTAGGTCCACCGCCCCACGCGCACCCCGGACCAGAGCCGCGAGGTGCCGTCGGACGTCGGCCACGCCTCGATCGGGACGACGCGGGTCTGCTCGGGCGCACTCAGCCACGGCAGGATGTCGATGCCGTCGGGCTCGTGCGGATCGTCGGCGCCGGCCGCCGCGAGCAGCGTCGTGGCGATGTCCGGGTTGGTGAGCGTGGTCCCGACCTCGCGCCCCTTCGGTACGCCGGGCCCGCTCATCAGCACCGGGATCCGCAGCGACTCCTCGTAGTACCAGAGCTTGCCGTTGAAGTTGTGGTAGCCGCTCGAGAATCCGTTGTCGGAGGTGAACACGACCAGCGTGCGCGCCAGGTCGCCGCTCTTCTTGAGCCCACCGAGCAGGGAGGCGATGTTGCGGTCCAGGCTGCGCGCCGACTCGATCCGGCGCTGATAGGAGAGCCGGTAGGCGTCCTTCTCGATCTGGGAGGGGTTCTTCCGCGACGGGGACCCCTTCGGGAACTTCTTGCGCGCCTCCGGGAACAGGTTGGGCTGCTGCGGGATCGGCTTGTCGGCGTACTTGTCCCGGTCCTGCCTGTCCGGCACCGGTACGCCGATCGCGCCCTTGGTGCCCGGGAAGCGCTGCTTGGGGTCACCCTTCTCCGTCGGCCCACCGATGTGCGGTGCCACGTAGTTGACCCACTGGAACCACGGCTTCTCCTCGGCCCCGGCCTTCTTCTTGGCGTCTGTCAGCGCCGCCTTCGCCTGCTGGGTGATGACGGTGGTCGAGTAGCCCTCCGGCTTCACCAGGCGCCCGTTGACGTTGAACTTCGCACCCAGATAGTTGTAGGTCGAGGGGTCCACGGTCGCGCGCCACTCGTCCCAGCCCGGAGGCAGGTCGCGCTCGGTCCCCGCCTCGCCGTACTCGTTGAGGTACTTCCCGGTGAACACCGTCGAGTAGCCCGCCTCCTGCAACGAGGTGGCCAGGGTCGCGGAGTCGTCGAAGGACGGATAGCCACCCTCGGGGCCGTGGATGGTGTGGGCGCCGTGGTTGTGGGCGTACTGCCCCGAGAGCAGCGAGGCGCGGGCCGGCACGCAGATCGGCGTCGGCGCGACCGCGTCGGTGAAGGTGACACCGCTGTCCCCCACGAGCTTCTTCACGCTCGGCAGGTAGTCCATGTCGAGGGAGGAGAGATCGTCGACCGTGATCATCAGCAGGTTGGGCTTCTCGACCGGCATCTCGAAGGCCGGCGTCGCGGTCGCGGGCTGCTCAGAGACGCGCTCGGGCGACGGCTGCTGGGTCGGTGCCTGACCACAGCCAGCCAGCCCCATGACTCCGCCGACGACTCCAGCCACCGCGAGTGCTGCTGCCGAAAGCGTCCAGACCCGTCTGGATACCGCCACTGATTGTCCTCATCACGCTGGTCGTCTACTGGTCGTGCCGATGGTTCATCCCAGGTCAACGCACACGTCGCGCTCTCGCCATCCCCGGGCAGGACGCTGGTCCTATGAAGATGGCGCTGGTCACCGAGAGCTTCTTTCCTACCATCGATGGTGTCACAACCACGGTGAAGGCCATCGCCGACCGCATGATCGAGTCCGGCCACGAGGTGCGGTTCATCGCGCCCGGCCCCGGACTCTCGGTCTACCGCAACAGCCGGGTCGTCCGGGTCTCGCCGATCGCCAAGACCGGTCGCCAGGTACGCAACGCGCTGGAGTCCTTCGAGCCGGACGTCGTGGTCACCTTCGACCCGGGCCGCCTGGGCCGCAAGGCGCTGTCGTCCCCGACCGCGGCCGCCGCGACCACGCTGGTCGTCCAGCAGTCCCCTCTCTCCCCGAAGGCGGCGCTCACCTGGAGCACCTCGATCGCCGCGTACGCCGATGAGATCTTTGTCACAAGCGAATATCTGCGCCGCATGCTCGCGGCGATCGACGTCGCCGCCGAGGTGTGGGAGCCGGGGGTCGACACGGCCGCCTTCTCGCCCAGTCTGCGCGACGACTGGCTCCACCGCCGCTGGTCCAAGGCGAAGTCTCGGCCCACCCCGCTGGTCGTGGTCGGCTACGCCGGCAACCTCGCCAAGAGCCATGGCGTACGCCGCCTCGCCGAGCTCACCGCGGTGCCCGGGATCCGCCTCGTCATCATCGGCGACGGACCCCAGCGCGGCTGGCTCAAGCAGCGGGTCCCGCAGGCGAAGCTGACCGGCCCGCTGGGCACCGGCGACCTGGCCATCGCCCTGGCGTCGCTCGACGTTCTCGTCCACCCCGGCGAGGAGGAGGGATGTGGCCACATCCTGCGTGAGGCCGCGGCCAGCGCCCTCCCGGTGGTCGCCCCGCGCGCCGGTGCGGCCGCCGAGATCGTCCAGCACATGGAGACCGGCTTACTCTACAACCCGGCCCGCGCTCGCGAGCTCGCCGACGCGGTCGCCTCGGTGGTCTCCGACCCCCGGCGGCACCTGCTCGGTGACCGCGGCCGGGAGCTGGTCGCGACCCGTCCGTGGACCGATGCGGTCGACGAGCTGCTGGCCCGCCTGGTCGCGCTGAGCGAGGATCGGTCCTCACAATCTCACGCCATCGCCTCGGAGAATGCACACCCTGCTGTTAGGCTTGCCTAACCCGTCACCCCGATACTCGCCAGTAACCCCGCCCGCCCACGCAGCGACGAAAATGTCACATACTCCCTGCGTACAAGTTCGGGTATGAGGGGTAGTAGCGTGCGTGCCGTGGCAACCACGACTCTGATCAAAGGCGCGCGGTCGACGCGCTCGACGATCGCCCTGAAGCTCCTTATGGCGGCCAGCGGCATCGTCTTCATCCTGTTTGTGCTGGTGCACATGTACGGCAACCTCAAAGCCTTCAGCGGCGAGATGGCCTACAACGAGTACGCCGAGCACCTGCGTACGTTCGGGGAGCCGTACCTTCCGTACGGCGGTCTCCTCTGGATCCTCCGGGTGGTGCTCCTGGGCTCGCTGATCGCGCACGTCGGCGCCGCGGTGGCGCTCTCCATGCGTGCGCACGCTCAGCGGCCCGTCAAGTACGCGGTGAAGAAGAACAAGGCTTCGTCGCTCTCCTCGCGCACCATGCGCTGGGGCGGCGTGACCCTGCTCGTCTTCATCATCTGGCACCTGCTCCACTTCACCATCGCGAAGATCAACGTGGGCACGGGCGGGCAGGCTGCGGAGATCACCGAGAACCCCTACCGGCTCCTGGTGAACTCCTTCCTGCCGGAGCAGTGGTGGATGGTCGCCATCTACCTCTTCGCGATGCTCGCGCTCGCGTTCCACCTGCACCACGGCACCTTCAGCGCCATCCAGACGCTCGGGTTCACCAACACCGCTGAGTCGCGTGCCAGGGCCCGCGTCGCCGGCTGGGTCGTCGCGATCGTGATCGCCGGCGGCTTCTCGCTGGTCCCCCTGTTCACCGTCTTCGGCGTCATCTCGTAAGGACATCTGACACATGGCTGCTGGAACCCACTACCTGTCCGGCCTCACTCCGACCAACGAGGCACCGGTCCAGAAATCCGACGACGCCGCGGGCTACTACGTGCTCGGCGACAAGCTGGTCGACCCGAAGGCTCCGACCGGTCCGATCGCGGAGCGCTGGACGACCCGCAAGTTCGAGAACCGCCTGGTCAACCCGGCCAACCGCCGCAAGCTGTCGATCATCATCGTCGGCACCGGCCTGGCCGGCGGCGCCGCTGCCGCCACGCTCGGCGAGGCCGGCTACAACGTGAAGTCGTTCTGCTACCAGGACTCCCCGCGTCGCGCCCACTCGATCGCCGCCCAGGGCGGCATCAACGCCGCCAAGAACTACAAGGGCGACGGCGACTCGGCCTACCGGCTCTTCTACGACACGGTCAAGGGCGGCGACTACCGCGCCCGCGAGTCCAACGTCTACCGCCTCGCCGAGGAGTCGGTGAACATCATCGACCAGTGCGTGGCCCAGGGCGTGCCCTTCGCCCGCGAGTACGGCGGTCTGCTCGACAACCGCTCCTTCGGTGGCGTGCAGGTGTCGCGTACGTTCTACGCTCGCGGCCAGACGGGGCAGCAGCTCCTCATCGGCGCCTACCAGGCCATGGAGCGCCAGGTCGCCGCCGGCACCGTGGAGCAGTTCACGCGTCACGAGATGCTCGAGCTGATCGTCGCCGACGGCAAGGCCCGCGGCATCATCGCCCGCGACATGGTCACCGGCGAGATCGAGACCCACCTGGCCGACGTGGTCGTGCTCGCCACCGGCGGCTACGGCAACGTCTTCTACCTCTCGACCAACGCGATGGGGTCCAACGTCACCGCCACGTGGCGTGCGCACCGCAAGGGCGCCTACATGGCCAACCCCTGCTACACGCAGATCCACCCGACCTGCATCCCGGTGACCGGCGCCCACCAGTCGAAGCTGACCCTGATGTCGGAGTCGCTGCGTAACGACGGCCGCATCTGGGTGCCCAAGAACGCCGAGGACTGCGCCAAGGACCCGCGCGAGATCCCCGAGGAGGACCGCGACTACTTCCTGGAGCGGATCTACCCCTCCTTCGGAAACCTGGTCCCCCGCGACATCGCCTCGCGTGCCGCGAAGTACATGTGCGACGAGGGCCGCGGTGTCGGTCCGGAGGTCGAGGAGACCCAGCCCGACGGCACGGTGAAGAAGTTCCGCCGCGGCGTCTACCTCGACCTGGGTGCCGCGATCGAGCGCCTCGGCAAGGCCGCGATCGAGGAGAAGTACGACAACCTCCTCGACATGTACGAGCGGATCACGGGTGAGAACCCCTACGAGCTGCCGATGCGCATCTACCCCGCCGTCCACTACGTCATGGGCGGCCTGTGGGTCGACTACGAGCTCTCGACCAACATCGAGGGTCTCTACTGCACCGGTGAGGCCAACTTCTCCGACCACGGCGCGAACCGCCTCGGCGCCTCGGCGCTGATGCAGGGTCTGGCCGACGGCTACTTCGTGCTCCCGAACACCATCCGCGAGTACCTCGCCGACGGCCCGTTCGAGCCCATCTCCGAGGAGCACCCGGCGGTCGTCGAGGCGAAGCAGTCGGTCCAGGAGCGGATCGACAAGTTCATGTCGATCAACGGCTCCCGCTCGGTCGAGTCGATCCACAAGGAGCTCGGCCTGATCATGTGGGAGTACTGCGGCATGGAGCGGACCGAGGAGGGCCTCAAGAAGGCCATCGGCCTGATCCGCGAGCTCAAGAAGGAGTTCTGGACCAACGTCAAGGTCCTCGGCTCGGCCGACTCCCTCAACCAGGACCTCGAGAAGGCCGGCCGTGTCGCCGACTTCATCGAGCTCGGTGAGCTCATGTGCATCGACGCGCTCAACCGGCGCGAGTCCTGCGGCGGCCACTTCCGAGGCGAGTCGCAGACCGAGGACGGCGAGGCGATGCGTCACGACGACGAGTTCGCCTACGTCGCGGCCTGGGAGTTCGGTGGCGAGGACGGCGCCCCGATCCTCCACAAGGAGGACCTGATTTACACCGCCATCGAGATGAAGCAGAGGTCGTACAAGTGAAGCTCACCCTCAAGATCTGGCGGCAGGCCGACGCGTCCGAGAAGGGTGCGCTCAAGACGTACGAGCTGGACGGCGTCTCGCAGGACATGTCCTTCCTTGAGATGCTCGACCTGCTCAACGAGCAGCTCCTGCACAACGACGAGGAGCCGGTCGCATTCGACTCGGACTGTCGCGAGGGCATCTGCGGCATGTGTTCGCTGATGATCAACGGCGAGGCGCACGGCCCGGAGGTCACCACGACCTGCCAGCTGCACATGCGCTCCTTCAACGACGGTGACACCATCACCATCGAGCCGTGGCGCGCCTCGTCCTTCCCGATCGTCAAGGACCTGATCGTCGACCGCTCCGCGTTCGACCGGATCATCCAGAACGGCGGCTACATCTCGGCCAACACCGGCTCGGCCCCGGAGGCCAACTCGGTGCCGGCCCCGCGCGACAAGGCCATGCGGGCGTTCAACACGGCCACCTGCATCGGCTGCGGCGCGTGCGTCGCCGCCTGCCCCAACGGCTCCGCCTCACTGTTCCTCGGCGCGAAGATCACCCACCTCGGTGAGCTGCCGCAGGGCCAGCCGGAGCGCTACTCCCGCGTGCAGTCCATGGTCGGCCAGCACGACGCCGAGGGCTTCGGTGGCTGCACCAACATCGGTGAGTGCGCCTCCGCGTGCCCCAAGGAGATCCCGCTCGACGTGATCTCCCAGCTCAACAAGGACCTGCGCAAGTCGCTGATCCTCGGCTGACCGTCTGGGTTCCAACCGAAGGGCCGCCCTCCCGCGTGAGGGCGGCCCTTCGTCGTCACTGAGCATCGGTGTGGACAGGATCAGTACCGTCGCGCACCAAGCGCGTTGCGAAGCTCTTCATCCAGGTCTTCGATCTCAACGACTCGAGATGCAGGTAGCAGGCGCTCGATCCCGAGCATCCAGGCCAGCTGGCCGAACATCGCCGTCACACCAATGAACGCGAGTACGAAGAGCCAATCGATCAACTTGTCCCGGCCAAGCGCCGTGCCGATCGTGGACATAGTCACCCCGAGTCCCACAACTGGTAATGCCGCGAAGACCATGGACTGCAAATTCAGCGTGCCCCAACCGATGTGGCCGACCAGTCGACACCCACGTCCATACGGCTCGATGCGCGCCTTGAACACCGGATGATGGCTGCCGTACCGCCCGGTCTCGATGATTCGCGCAGAGACGCGGTGGCCCCTGCGCCGGATCCGCAGTCCAGCGGACCACCACGATCCAATCCGCTGCCCGTCGAGGACCTCGATGACCTCGTCAACCCGCCTTCCCCTGATCAAGAGGCTGTGCGGGCTCCTCCAGGCAAAGACTGCGGGACGCTCTTCATGGGGTTTCGTCGCTGAGGTCATCTCATGCCGAAGGATATCGACGGCGACATGTTCAGGTGCACCGATTGCCCCCGCTGCGGCCGCCCCCTGATGTTGAACCGGGATCAGACAGGCGAGCGAGCCGGTGAACCACGTTCTGACGTCAAGGTATGCAGCAAAAGGGACACATCCCGTGCGGAGCTCCGCATGGGATGTGTCCCTTCGCCTGCATACCTTGCTGGAGGAACCAGCTCAGACGACCGTGAGCTTGACCTCGATGTTGCCGCGGGTGGCGTTGGAGTAGGGGCAGACCTGGTGGGCCTGCTCGGCGAGCTGCTGGGCGGTCGCGGCGTCGGCTCCGGGGATGGTCACCTCGAGCTGTACGGCGAGGCCGAAGCCGCCCTGGCCGTTCTCACCGATGCTCACGTCGGCGACGACCTCGGAGTCGGTCATGTCGACCTTGGCCTTGCCTGCGACGAGCTTGAGCGCCGAGTGGAAGCAGGCGGCGTAGCCGGCGGCGAAGAGCTGCTCGGGGTTGGTGGCACCGCCGGCGCCACCCATCTCCTTGGGGATGCGGACGTCGGCGTCGATGAGGCCGTCGGAGGACTGGACGTGGCCGTTACGGGCGTCGCCGGTGCTGACTGCGGTGGCTGTGTAGATCGGTGTCATGTGCACAACTATATTGCGCACAACTTAATAGCGCAAGGGAGTAGACTGATTGATGTGTCCGGACGTACCTATCCGCAGCTCTCGCTCGACCTTCAGCTCTGCTTCCCGCTGTACGCAGCGACCAGGGCCGTCACGAAGCGCTATGTGACGCTGCTCAAGGGGACCGGGCTGACCTATCCGCAGTATCTGGTGATGCTGGTGCTCTGGGAGAGCGAGGAGCCGCTCTCGGTGACCTCCCTCGGCCAGCGGCTGCGGCTCGACTCGGGCACCCTGACGCCGCTGCTCAAGCGGCTCGAGACCGCTGGGCTGGTGCGGCGCGACCGCGACCCCAGCGACGAGCGCCGGGTGCTGGTCAGCCTGACCGAGGACGGCCAGGCCCTGGAGGAGCAGGTCTCCGGCGTGCCGCAGGAGCTCGGTGCGTCGATGGGGATCACTCGTGACGAGGCGCTCGCGCTGCGCGATCAGCTCACCGAGCTGGTCGACCACCTCGACACGGCCGAGTCCCCCTGAGGGCTACCCCCTGGTCAGCAGCCGCTGCACGCCCAGTTTGATCAGCAGGCCGCCGAGGAGAACATCGACGACCACAAGCACGGCGTGGGCGATGTAGTAGGGCTTCGGACGGGTCTGCTCCGGGTCCTTGGCGGTCTTGACGAGGTTGCGGCCGAAGTTGGTCCAGATCGCGATCGTCCAGACCCCGATGACCAGGAGGAGCGCGCCGTCAGTCTTCTCGAGCTTCATGGGTACGACTCTCTCATCCGTCGGCCAAGGCCCGATCGTCAGCAGCCCGAATATCGGGCGATCACGTCGATGCAGCGTCGGAACTGGTCGGGCGTGGCCGGATTTCTCCAGGCGAGCATCTCGAGAATCCAGTCGATAGCGAAGGCTGGCGTGAGACCCGCCTCCGAGGACTCGGGATCGGCGACTCGGGCGTAACCCTCACGAAGCAGATCCAAGCGGTCCGCGAAAGGCGTACCAGCCGACACCTCCCAGCGACCGACGTCGAAGGCCGGCGTGGCGGGCCCGGCGAACTCCCAGTCGATCACGCCGACGATCTCTCCTTCGTGGATCAGGAGGTTTCCGGGCATGAAGTCGCCTTGGGCGAGCACGAACGAGACGGTGGGACGGCTCGTGATCTCTTGGCGTAGGAAGTCAGCACCACGTTCGAGAACAGCGGCAGCAGTCGGGTCGAGTGTCTGTGCCACGATGCGCGCGATCCTGCTGACCTCACGCTCTTCGGGCCAGCGCAGCTCGTGACGTACGCCGCGATCGAGGTCCGGCTCCACGCTGTGAACCAGTGCCATCAGCTCACCGGCGCCGATGATGCAGCGCTCGAGATCTGCTGCGGACAGCTGACCGACGAGGTCCTCGAGCGACCGCCCCGGTAGATGCTGCTGAACCGAGAACGAGAGCACCTCGTCGTCGTCATCGAGATGCTCCAGGCCGAGGATCTCCGGCGTGGGCACACCGACCGCACGCGCCCGCTCCATCAGGTACGCCTCGTCGACGAACCACGGCGTCGGGTGCCGTGCGATCCGGACGACCACTGCGACATCCCCGCCAAGATCGGCGCGGTATGTCTCGTTCATCCCGCCGCCGGCAAGGGGCGCGAGCCGCTCGACGTCGCGCCCGCAGATCGATCGCACCACCGAGTCGATGACCGGGCGAGGCGTTGCGACCATCAGTTCGGTTCGGCCGGGGTCGCCCTCACGTGGGCATTGCAGGCGGCGTACAGGATCACCATCGAGGTGTAGTGGATCCAGACGACCAGGATGAGGGCGATGCCGAAGGCCTGGAAGGCGGGCTGCCCCTGGGTGGCCTCGAGCAGCAGGGTCGAGGCCTGCTTGAGGATCTCGAACCCGATCGCGCCGAGCACGGCGCCGGCCCACAGAGGCGCCTTCGGGGTGTCGTTCTGGGGAGCCAGGTGGAACATCGCGAAGAAGAGCACGGTGTTGGCCGCGAGGCCGAGCACCAGGGTGAGGAGGACGATCAACCAGCCGAAGCCTTCGCCGAGACCGATCCACTCCAGGACGTTGACCGAGAAGGTGCGTACGAGGCCGGTGAACGCCACCGCCACCAGCAGGATCAGGCCGAGCACGATCAGTGCGACCAGGTCGCGGGCCTTGGCCGCCAGGAACCCCGGCTGCTCCTCGTCGGGCACCAGGAAGACCGCCTCGAGCGCCTTGCGCAGCCCGTCGATGAAGCCGAGCCCGGCGTAGAGCAGACCGATGACACCGATGATCCCGACGGTGCCGGCCGCACTCTCGATGTCGGAGATCTTCAATTGCCCGGCCTCGTCGCCGACCAGCCCGGGCAGGACCTGGTCGATCGCCTCGACGAGGTCGCTCTCCGCTCCGGAGTAGACCTTGGCGATCTGGCCGACCGCGAAGAACGCGAGCGCGAGGATCGGGAAGGTCGACAAGAAGCCGAAGTAGGTGATCGCGCCGGCCTGCTGGGCGGCGCCCACGTCGCCGTAGTGCTCCTGGGTGCGGATCACCCGGTCCAGCGCCGGGAAGCGCGCACGCAGCTCGGCGATCTTTGCCTTGACCTTTTCCTTCATCCCGAGGTCCCCATCCGTCTTTCGTGGGCGGACCCGAGCCCGCCTCAACCGGTCAGTGCTGCTCTCAGCGCGAACTCCCGCGTCGGGCGCCAGCCATCCGTGTCGTCGTGGACATAGAGGTGGAACTCCTCGACCGACCACTCGCACTCGAAGTCGGCCAGCTCACCGAAAGCCTTGTCGAGGCTAGCGTCGGGAAGGTCGTGAGCGATCGTGACATGCGGGTGATAGGGAAACGTGAGCTTCTGGTCGAGCGGACCCTGCCGGACCGCGTTGGCCAGCTGCTCGCAGCCCGAGATGCCCTGCACCACTGCCACGAACACCACGGGCGAGACCGGCCGGAAGGTGCCGGTGCCACGCAGGTGCACGCTGAAAGGGGCGACCCGCGAGGCAGCGGACTCGAGATGGCTCTCGACGTCCGGCAGGAGGTCGTCGTGGATCTCCGTCGGTGGCACAAGTGTGATGTGCGTCGGGATCATGGTCGCCGTCGCGTCCCCGAGAGACGTCCGGTAGTCCTGGAGCTGACTTGCCCATGGCTCCGGGATAGCGATGGCAACACCGATGGTGCGCATGCGCCGACCTTACTAGCCGAGAGGCGACGCGGGGGGCACAAAGCCAACCCGCTCGTAGACGCCGGCCAGAGTCTTGCGGGCGACCACGCCAGCCTTCTCCGCACCCTGCTGGAGGATGCCGTCGAGGTACGCCCGGTCCTCGAGGACCTCGAAGGTCTTCTCCCGGAACGGGGTGACGTAGTCGACGACGACCTCGGCGAGATCCTTCTTCAGATCGCCGTAGCCCTTGCCGGCGTACTTGCCGACCAGGGTGTCGATCTCGGAGCCGGTCAGCGCGGAGTAGATCCGGAGCAGGTTCGAGACGCCCGGCTTGGCCTCCTCGTCGAAGCGGATCTCCATCTCCGAGTCGGTGACCGCCGAGCGGATCTTCTTCGCCGAGACCTTCGGGTCATCGAGCATGTCGATCAATCCGGTCGGCGAAGAGGCCGACTTGGACATCTTGATCGTCGGGTCCTGGAGGTCGTAGATCTTCGCGACCTCCTTGAGGATGTAGGGCTCGGGGAGCCGGAACGTCTTCTTGTAGCGGCTGTTGAACCGCTGCGCGAGGTCGCGGGTCAGCTCGAGGTGCTGCCGCTGGTCCTCGCCGACCGGGACGTACGCCGGGCGGTAGAGCAGGATGTCGGCGGCCATCAGCATCGGGTAGGAGAAGAGGCCGACCGAGGCGGCGCCCTCGCCACCCTTGGCGGACTTGTCCTTGAACTGGGTCATCCGCCGGGCCTCACCGAACGAGGTGATGCACTGCATCACCCAGCCGAGCTGAGCGTGCTCGGGAAGGTGGGACTGGACGAAGATCGCTGACCGCTCCGGGTCGACGCCGGCGGCCAGGAGCTGGGCGGCGGCCCGCCGCGTACGCTCCCGGAGCACCTTCGGGTCCTGCTCGACCGTGATCGCGTGCAGGTCGGCGATGAAGAAGAACGGCTCGTGCTCCTCCTGCAGATTGACCCACTGACGGACCGCGCCGAGGTAGTTGCCGAGGTGGTAGGAGTCGGCGGTCGGCTGGATGCCGGAGAGGACTCTGGGACGAGTCGTGGGAGCAGTACTGCCGGTCATGTGCCGCATTCTGTCAGCCACCCGCCGAAAGGCTCGAAATGGTGGGAGGAAGAGGATCGAGAACCGATCCGTACGAGCTGTGGACCCTGCCCGCGGCACCGACCTGCGTGCCGGCCATGGGCCTCGGCGCCCCCCGTGATCAACGTCGAGGACCGTGGTCGCCCGCGGTCTTCTTGAAGGCCGCGGGCAGGATCCGCATGACCCATCAACGACGGATTCTCGACGGAGTTATCGAACAGGTGCATCCAATTTCTTACGAGTTTGTGGACCTCCTGAGAGGCTCTACTCAGTGCGGATTCGATGGCCCGTCAAATGCCCTTTTCCCGCCCGACACATGCCCCTGTTAGCCTGTTTGGTCGACCCGCGGATCCTCCAAGGGGTCCGCAGCCTCGGGCCAGCTGCCGAATCGGCCTCGAGGCCAGGCGACCCTCGAGGAGACTTGTGAACGACACGTCCGCTGCCAACGCACGCATGCTGCTTGCGACCGATCTGGACGGAACCTTCCTAGCCGGCGACCCCGAGGCGAAGGTCAAGCTGTACCAGACGCTGAGCCGCCGCGAGGACGTACTGCTGTCCTTCGTCACCGGTCGTGGGCTGGAGTCGGTGCTGCCGCTGCTCGCCGACCCGACCATCCCGACGCCCGACTTCATCATCTGCGACGTCGGCGCCACCATCGTGACCGGGCACGACCTGCTCGCCGTCGAGCCCATCCAGCAGGAGATCGCGGCCAAATGGCCCGGCGAGCTCACGGTGCTCGAGAAGATCGGCGACCGGCCGGGACTGGTGCGGCAGAACGTGCCCCAGGACCGCCGGGTCTCCTACTTCTGCGACCCCGAGGCCGTCACCGACGACCTCGCCCCGCTGGTCGCGCAGATCGGCTGCGACCTGCTCTACTCCGCCAGCCACTACCTCGACGTGCTGCCCGGCGGGATCAACAAGGGCCACACCGTCACGAAGCTCGTCGAGCACCTCGGCATCCCGAAGGACCGTGTGCTGGTCGCCGGCGACACCCTCAACGACCTGTCGATGTACGACATCGGGTTCCCGGGCGTCTGCGTCGGCGAGGCCGAGGATCTGCTGCTGGACGCGACCCGCGACAAGGAGCGTACGTTCCACGCCACCGCTCCTGGCACCGGCGGGATCCTGCAGGCGATCAGGCACTTCAACCTGCTCGACGACGAGCACATCTACGACCCGGAGAACGACGCCGACGACCCGGGGAAGTCCGACCTCGTCATGGTCTACCACCGGCTCCCCTATGACGAGGTGATCGAGGACGGAGAGGTCAAGCGCCGCCGCCCGAAGTCACCCAACGGCATCATCCCGACGCTGCTCTCCTTCTTCACCGAGCGCACCGGATCCTGGGTCGCCTGGTCCATCGACGACCCCAAGCGCGGCAAGTTCGCCACCCACACGGTCGTCGACCCCAAGCTCTACCCGGGCCTGGTCGCCTCCCGGCTGCCGCTGTCGAAGAAGGACGTGGACGTCTTCTACAAACGCTTCTCCAAGGAAGCGTTCTGGCCGCTGCTGCACACCTTCTGGGAACGGGCGAAGTTCAAGGAGGAGGACTGGAAGGTCTACTGCCGGGTCAACCGGGCCTTCGCCGAGCAGGCGGCGGCCGAGGCGGCGTACGGAGGCATCGTCTGGATCCACGACTACAACCTGTGGATGGTGCCGGCCTACCTGAGGGAGATGCGGCCGGACGTGAAGATCGCGTTCCTGCATCACACTCACTTCCCCGGCGCGGACGTGTTCAACGTGGTGCCGTGGCGCCGCGAGATCATCGGCTCGCTGCTGCAGTGCGACTACATCTCGTTCCACATCCCCCGCCAGGTCGAGAACTTCGTCGACGTGGCCCGCGGCGTGGCCCCGGTCGAGGTCATCGAGACCGAGGACTCGGCGCCTAGGTTCCGGACGTACGGCTTCGCCCTCGGCCTGGACACCATGCCCTCGGTGATCGACGTCGGTGGCCGTCGGGTGCACCTGGGTGCCAACCCGGTCAGCGTCGACACGACGCGGATCGAGCAGACCCTGGCTTCCCCGGCGGTGCAGAGCTCGATCGCTCGGGTCAAGGAGGAGTTCGAGGGTCAGCGGATCGCGCTGGCCGTCTCGCGGCTCGACTACACCAAGGGCGTGCTGCAGCAGCTCGAGGCCTTCGAGCGGGCGCTGCTCGAGGACCCGTCGTTGCTGGGTGAGCTGTCGCTGGTGCTCGTGTGCGTGCCCGCGGCCGGCGAGATGACCGTCTACAAGACCCTGCAGAACCAGATCGAGCAGGCGGTCGGGCGGATCAACGGCCGGTTCTCGCGGATGGGCTGGATGCCGGTGCACTTCTACTTCCGGCCGATCCCGTTCGAGGAGCTGCTGGCCTACTACGCCAACGCCGACGTCATGTGGATCACGCCGCTGCGCGACGGCCTCAACCTGGTCGCGAAGGAGTACGCCGCGGTCCACGGTCTCCTCGGCACGAGCGGCACGCTGGTGCTCTCCGAGTTCGCCGGGGCGGCCGCCGAGCTGCGCGGCGCGGTGCTGACCAACCCACACGACGTCTCCGACATGGTCCGGGTCTTCCTGCAGGCCGTCGACATGGACGAGGCCGAGGCCAAGGACCGGATGCGCGGGCTGTGGGACACCATCCGCCACCACGACTCCAAGGCCTGGGCCGACGGGTTCCTGGCGGCGGTCGAGGCAGCCACCGCCACGGACGGCAACGAAGAAGCCATCTAGGCCCGACGCCGGTGGATGCTGGTGCTCCACAGCAGCACCAGCATCCCGGCGGCGGCCAGGCCGGCGCCGACCAACGGCGCCTCGCGGACGCTCCAGACGTCGAGGGCCAGGCCACCGGCGAAGGCGCCGAGGGCGTTGGCGATGTTGAGGCTCGCGTGGTTCATCGCCGCGCCGAGCGTCACCGCGTCGTCGGCGACGTCCATCAGGCGCACCTGCAGGTTGATCACCAGCACGGACGCCACCGCGGTGGTCAGGAAGGCGACCGGCGCGAGCCACCACCCGGCCGGGGCGACCGCCCAGAAGAGCGTCAGCACCGCCACCATGCCGAGGCTGCTCGCGAGCAGTGAGCCCATCACCGACCAGCGAGCCAGCTCCCCCGCGACCCAGGTGCCGACGACCATCCCGGCACCGAACGCGAAGACGAACCACGGCACGGCGCCCTCGGCCAGGCCGGCGGTGTTTGTGACGATCGGGGCGATGTAGGAGTAGGCCGCGAACATGCCGCCGAACCCGATCGCGCCCGCGAGCATCGTCAGCCAGACCTGCTTGTTGGTGAAGAACCGGTTCGCCTCGCTGCGGCCGGTCGCGTTCGGGTCGCCCGGGAAGTGTGGCACCGAGAGCTGCACCAGGACCACGGTCAGCAGGGCGAGGCCTGCCGCGGCTGCGTACGGTGCCCGCCAGCCGGCCGTCTGGCCGAGCCAGGTCGCGAACGGGACACCGATCACGTTGGCGACCGAGAGCCCGAGCATCACCAGAGCGACCGCTCGCCCGCGGTGCTTAGGTGCGGCCATCGAGGTAGCGACGATGGTCGCGACGCCGTAGTAGGCGCCGTGCGGGAGCCCGTCGAGGAACCTCGCGATCAGCAGCATCTGGTAGTCGACGGCGACGGCGCTGAGCAGGTTGAACAGCGCGTACGCCGCCATCAGCGACAGCAGCAGACCCTTGCGCGGAAGGTGGGCGACGAAGAACGAGAGGATCGGTACGCCGACCACCACCCCTACCGCGTAGGCGCTGATCAGGTGGCCTGCCGTGGAGGTTCCGACGCCGACGCCCTCGGCGATCTCGGGCAGCACGCCCATGGTGACGAACTCGGTCGTACCGATCGCGAACCCACCCGTCGCGAGGGCGAGCATGGCGATCACGAACTGGACGGTGGTGACCGGTCGGACGGCGGTCTCGGTGCTGGCGGTGTCGGTCACTACTGCCTAACCTTCGGCGATTTGTGGGCTATTCCGTGAATCGGTGTGACGCGGGTCCCGGCGCCCCACGGTTTCGTCAACTCTGGTTGACACGAGGTCGGTGTCAACCTATATTGACAGCATGACGGATGCGAAGGACCTTGCCGAGTCGGCCGCGAGCGCCGACCCGAGCACTGGCTTGCGAGCCGCGCTCGCACTGCGCCGCCTCGCCGACTCGCTGGAGCGGCTGCAGGTGGCGAACGCCCGCCGACAGGGATGGGCCTGGCAGGAGATCGCCGACGCGCTGGAAGTCAGCCGCCAGGCGGTCCACAAGAAGTACGCGAAGGAGATGTGATGTTCGAGAGGTTCACCAAGCCGGCCCGCGATGCGGTGGTCGCCGCACAGACGTACGGCACCGAGCTCGGTCACGAGCGCATCGGCGACGACCACCTGCTGTTGGCGATCGGCTCCAGCGCCGGTTCGTCCGCCGCCCGGGCGCTCACTGAGGCCGGGGTCGACCCGGCTGCGCTGCGGGCGGAGATCGAGCGGGCCCACGGGCGCCTCGGCAACGACGACGCGGACGCGCTGTCCACGCTCGGGATCGACCTGGACGCGGTGCGCTCCAAGGTGGAGGAGGTCTTCGGTGCCGGCGCCCTGGACAGCGGGAAGCCACGCCGCCGGCTCGGCGGGCACATCCCCTTCACCAAGGACGCGAAGAAGGTCCTCGAGCTCTCGCTGCGCGAAGCGATCCGGCTCAAGGACCGCTCGATCGGCACCGAGCACATCCTGCTCGGCATCCTGCGGGCGGAGGGGGAAGGACATGCTGCACTACAGGCCCTCGGCGTGGATGCTGCTGCGCTGCGCCGCACGCTCGAGCACGGCGAGGCCGCCTGAGGCGTCACCCCCGCCTCCCGAGGAGGCGGGGTCAGCCGGCCAGGTGGGACCAGGCCGGAGCCAGCTCGGTCCACGGACCCACTGCCGCGATCTCGCCGTCGACCATGACGACGACCCGGTCAGCCTGAGCCAGCGCGGCTCGCTTCGAGGTGGCTCCGATGACCGTCGTGTGCCGGTCACGCAGCGCCTGCCAGAGCTCGATCTCCGTGGCCGCGTCGAGCGCGCTGGAGACGTCGTCTGCCAGGAGCAGCTCGGTGTCGGCGGCAAGCGCTCGCGCCAGGGCAAGGCGCTGGACCTGTCCCCCGGAGAGGCGTACGCCACGGTGACCGACGATCGCGTCCGCGCCGCCCGCCTCCTTGACGTCGAGCTCGAGCCGCGCGTCGGCGACCGGGCTGTCGAAGGGACGGTCGTGGCCCAGGCGGATGTTGTCGGCGAAGGTGCCGGAGAGCACCCGCGGCACCTGGGCGACGTACGCCACCTGCCCCGGCCTCAGGAACGACTGCGGGTCCAGGACCAGCTCGTCGTTCCACCGGATCGTGCCGGTGTGCTCGATGAGGCCGGCCAGGGACGCCAGCAGGGACGACTTACCTGAGCCGACCTGACCCACGAGCAGGACCAGCTCGCCGCGCGAGATCGTGAGCGAGACGTCGGAGACACCGATCGTGCCGTCGTCGTGGACTGCCGACAGGGCCGAGAGCTCGAGGGACTCGAGCGGCACCTGCTCGACCGGACCCGGGTCCGGCGCGTCACCGGAGACCAGGTCGACGCCCGGCGGCAGATCCATCAGGTCGCGACCACCGGCGAACCGGCTGGTCTCCTTCTGCCACGCACGCGTGCCGGGAGCTTCGGTGACGACCATGCCGGCCACCCGACCGAACCAGTCGAAGCCCGAGACCGCGTTGGCGACCAGCAGCGCGGTGGCCAGACCCCAGCCGCCGCCGAAGTAGATCCCCCACGCAGCCACGACGCCGCACTGCACCATGAGCGCGGGAACCCCGTCGAGGAATGCCTGCACCCGGTGTTCCTTCACCGCTGCCTCGACCCGGCCCGAGTCGACGTGCTGCAGGTGGGCGTGGACCTGCGGGGTGGCCGCGGCCAGCTTCACGGTGCGTACGGACTCCAGCGCGGAGACCACCGCGCGGCCGAATCGCGCACGGGCGGAGGAGGAGGCCGCGGCCGAACGGCCGGCGATCGGCCGTCCGACCGCAGAGGCCAGCGCCGAGGCGATCATGACGACCAGGAGCACGGCGCCCGCGAGCGCGGTGCCGGCGAGCAGGGCGGTGATCGTCGCGATGACGAGGCCGTTGACGAAGTCGACCCAGCGGTCGGCGTAGCGGGCGTAACGGTCCGCGTCCATCGAGCGGGCGACGACCTCGCCCGGCGGCGTACGCGTCAGGCGGTGCTGGCTCGTCTGGCCGTAGAGCACGGCCATCCGGGCCCGCAGCATGACCTCGATCCACCAGCGCGGGTAGCGGTAGAAGGCGTCGGCGAGCATCAGCGGCGCGGCCAGCAGGCTGACGACCAGCAGCCCCGACATCACCGTCGGCCTGCCGCCGTCCTGCAGCGACTCGACGATCCGACCCCACAGGAGGCCGGTGAAGGCACCCTGCGCACCGGTCATCGAGGCGAACAGGAAGAGCAGCGCACCCGCGACGCCCCACTCGGGGCGCAGGAACAGGACGTGCAACATCCCGCGGGCGAGCGACGGCCCGGTGCCGACCTCGGGGACGTCCGGCGGAGCGCCCGAGCGGCGCCTGCCGCCCACGTTGCCCGCGACATGGTCGAGGGTGGAATGGTCGACAGGCTTGACGGCCGGCGCGGGTGAGTCGTGGTGATCGGTGCGGCTGGCCTCGAGCAGGTCATGGAACGGCCCCGGCGTGGTCGCCAGCGAGGCCCGCAGACCGTGCTGGATCACCCGGCCATGGTCGAGCACGGCCACGTGAGGCGCCCGCTCGATGGTGGAGAGCCGGTGGGCGATCAGGATGCCCGTACGCCCGGTCAGCAGCCGATCGGCGGCCGCGACCACCCGGCGCTCGGTGAGCGGGTCCATCCGTGCGGTCGCCTCATCGAGGACGACCACCCGTACGTCGCGCACCAGCAGCCGCGCGAAGGCGACCAGCTGCTCCTCCCCCGCTGACAGCGAGGTGCCGCCAGGGCCGAGCAGGGTGTCGAGCCCATCGGGCAGGCCGGCGACCCACTCCGAGAGCCCGAGCCGAGCGACCGCCCGCTCGATGTCCTCGCGTGGGCGCAGGTCGTCGAAGAGCGCGATGTTCTCCGCGAGCGTGCCGGCCAGGATCTCGGTGCGCTGCGTCACCACGCCCACGGAGGCGCGCAGCTGCTGCAGGTCGAGGTCGCGCACGTCCACGCCACCGAGGAACACCGAGCCGCGCGGCGGCTCGACGGCCCGCGAGAGCAGCGAGGCGAGCGTGGACTTGCCCGAGCCGGTGCGACCGACCAGGGCGATCGTGTCGCCGGCCGGCACCGTGAGCGAGATGCCCTGGAGGGCGAAGGTGCCCTCGGCGTAGGAGAAGGTCAGGTCACGCAGGTCGACCTCCAGTGCGCCCCCGTCATCGGGCACGGGCGCGCCGCCTTCGGGCTCCGGCTCGGAGCCCATCATCTGGCGCAGCCGGATGACCGCGCCCAGGCCGGCCTGGATGTCGGGCAGGTGGTTGGCGAGCATCGCGATCTGGCCCACGAACGTGCTCGTGACCAGGAACAACGTCACCAGCGCGCTGATCCCGAGGCGGTCGTTCGACGCGAGCGCCACTCCGGCGAGACCGATGCCGGCCAACAGAGAGTGCAGGAGCACGCCGGCGCGACGGCCGACCTTCGCCTCGACCGTGACGACCGCACGGAACTTCTCGTGCACCGTCGCCGACAGCCGCGCCACCCGGGCGACCACGTGGGCCTGGCCCAGGCTCGTACGCAGGTCGTCACGTCCCGCGATGCCCTCCTCGAGCACGGCGGCGTGGTCGGTCCAGGACGCTTCCTCGATGACCTTGAGCTCGGAGATCTTGCCCAGCAGCCGACGGATGACGAACCAGGTCACCGCGGCGAGCAGCGGGAACAGGATCGCCGCCGGCCACCAGGTGAAGCTGGCCACGATCCACATCGGCAGCGCCGCGAAGACCGAGCGGAACAGCATCCACAGCTGCCAGCGCAGCAGGTTGCCGACCTCGTGAGAGTCGTCGTCGACCCGGTCGAGGATCTCGCCGACCGCCTGCTCGCTCAGCTCGGAGAGCGGCTGTCGCATGGCAGCCTGGAGCACGTCCTCACGCAGCTTGCCCTCGGCCCGGTCGGAGACCCCGACCCACGCGATCTTCGCGGTCGAGTCGATCAGCGAAGCGCCGATCACGCACAGCGCCAGCCAGCCGACCAGGCTCGCGGTCGGGTTCTCCGCCAGCCGCCCGGCCACGACGGTGCCGATCGACTGGGCCACCATGGCCACCGCCAGCGCGATCAGCGCGGCGCCCGTCACGGGCCCCTTCAGGCGTCGCCAGTCGACCTGCCGGCTCGGGTCGGCAGGGTCGGCGGGAACTCCGAGAGCCTTGCCTGAGGTGGGCGCGGGCGGAGTCGAAAGCGTCGCAGTCATCAGAAGATCACGGTATTCGCGACCACCGACACTTACCTAAAGGTTTTCCGCCCTCACCCGACGTCAAACACCATGCTGACCTGCATCTATAGGAATCAGAAGAAAGATCTGGAGAGCAAAGTCACGTACGCCGGGAAGGTGTCCCGAAATGGGACGACGGCCCGGCACGGAGTCCGTGCCGGGCCTTCGTGAGGTGGATCAGAGAGAGTCGATCGCGTCGTTGAGCGTCGCGGAAGGACGCATCACGGCGGTGACCTTCTCGGCGTCGGGCAGGTAGTAGCCGCCGATGTCGGCGGGCTTGCCCTGGACCGCGAGGAGCTCCTCGACGATCGTGGCCTCCTTGGCGGCGAGGGTCTCGGCGAGACCCTTGAACGCGGCGGCGAGCTCGGTGTCCTCGGTCTGCGCGGCGAGCTCCTGGGCCCAGTAGAGACCCAGGTAGAAGTGCGAGCCGCGGTTGTCGGTGGTGCCGAGCTTGCGACCCGGGGAGCGGTCGTTCTCGAGGAAGGTCGCGGTCGCGCGGTCGAGCGCACCGGCGAGCACCTTCGCGGCCGGGGCGGACGCCTGCTCGGCGTACTTCTCGAACGAGGGCACCAGCGCGAAGAACTCACCCAGCGAGTCCCAGCGGAGGTAGTCCTGCTCGACCAGCTGCTGCACGTGCTTCGGAGCCGAGCCGCCCGCACCGGTCTCGAACAGACCGCCACCGGCGATCAGCGGGACGATGGAGAGCATCTTCGCCGACGTACCGACCTCGAGGATCGGGAACAGGTCGGTGTTGTAGTCACGCAGCACGTTGCCGGTGACCGAGATGGTGTCCTCACCGTTGCGCAGGCGCTCGAGGGAGTACGCCGTGGCGAGCTCGGGCGAGAGGATCTTGATCTCGAGACCCTCGGTGTCGTGCTCGGTCAGGTAGGTCGTGACCTTCTTGATCAGCTCGGCGTCGTGGGCGCGCGACTCGTCGAGCCAGAAGATCGCCGGGGTCTTGGAGTCACGGGCGCGGCTGACGGCGAGCTTGACCCAGTCGCGGACCGGGATGTCCTTGGTCTGGCAGGCGCGCCAGATGTCGCCGGCCTCGACGTCGTGCTCGATCAGCACGTCGCCGGCCTTGTTCAGCACGCGGATGGTGCCGGCGGCCTCGATCTGGAAGGTCTTGTCGTGGGAGCCGTACTCCTCGGCCTTCTGCGCCATCAGACCGACGTTGGGGACGGTGCCGATCGTGGCCGGGTCGAGCGGGCCGTTCTTCTTCACGTCGTCGATGACGGTCTGGTAGACGCCGGCGTAGGAGGAGTCCGGGATCACCGCGAGGGTGTCGTCCTCGCCGCCGTCGACGCCCCAGAGCTTGCCGCCGTTGCGGACCAGAGCCGGGATCGAGGCGTCGATGATGACGTCGGACGGGACGTGCAGGTTGGTGATGCCCTTGTCGGAGTTGACGTAGGACAGGCGCGGGCCGGCCTCGATGGCGGCCTTGAAGGCGGCCTCGATCTCGGCGCCCTTTTCCAGGCCGGAGAGGCCCGACAGGATCGCCCCCAGGCCGTCGTTGGCGGAGAGGCCGGCAGCCTCGAGGTCGGCGCCGTACTTCTCGAAGACGTCGGTGAAGTAGGCCTTCACGACGTGGCCGAAGATGATCGGGTCGGAGACCTTCATCATCGTGGCCTTCAGGTGCAGCGAGAAGAGCACGTCGTCGGCCTTGGCCTTGGCGAGCGCGTTCTCGAGGAAGGCGTGCAGGTTGGCCACGGACATGTACGTCGCGTCGACGATCTCGCCCGCGAGCACCGGCAGCTCGGCGAGCAACGTCACCGTCTCGCCGTCGGCCTTCTCGAGCACGATGGAGAGCGTGTCGTCGGCCGGGAGGGTCACGGACTTCTCGTTGGACTTGAAGTCGTGGGAGCCCATCGTGGCGACGGTCGTCTTGGAGTCGTCGGAGAACGGCTTGTTGGTGTGCGGGTGGGCCTTGGCGTACGCCTTGACCGAGCCCGGCGCGCGCCGGTCGGAGTTGCCCTCACGCAGGACCGGGTTCACCGCGGAGCCCTTGACCTTGTCGTACTTGGCCCGGATCTCCTCCTCCTCGGGCGTGCTGGGCGCCTCGGGGTAGTCGGGGATCTGGTAGCCCTTCTCCTGCAGCTCCTTGACCGCGGCCTTCAGCTGCGGGATGGAGGCGGAGATGTTGGGCAGCTTGACGATGTTGGCTTCCGGCGTCTTCGCCAGGTCACCGAGCTCGCCGAGCGCGTCGTCGGCCAGGCCGAACTGGGCCAGGATGCGCGAGGCCACGGAGATGTCACGCGTCTCGACCTCGACCCCCGCCTTGGCCGCGTAGGCCGAGACGATCGGAAGGAAGGAGTACGTCGCCAGCAGCGGCGCCTCGTCGGTGTGGGTGTAGATGATTCGTGCGGCCATTGCTGTGGCTACTCCTGACAAGTTGCGATCTGCGTATGACTGAGGCCGGGGACCCGGACGAAGGAAAGTGTCTTGACATCAAGATAACAGAAAGGGTGATGAGACACCGCCCCGCCCCACCTAAGCACCACGATGTGCCGTCGCAAAAGAGTTACTGTGTGTCAACACCTCATGTTGTTCAGGTGACTGCTGATACCTGAGTGCTTCTCGGGTGTCGATGGGTCTGACCGACGTCAACAGACATTGAAGGGTTAAGGGGACATGACTGAGGAATCACTGTCGGCGGCTGAGCCGACCTTCATCCAGAAACTCGCAGCCGAGGTCATCGGGACATTCATCCTGGTGTTCATCGGGTGCGGCTCGGTCGTCGCAATCGTCGCCGGCGCCACCCACGCTGGCCCCGAGAATGCGGTCTGGGGCCTCGAGGTCGCCGCTGTCGGCCTGGCGTTCGGTATCGCCGTCGTGATCGGCGCCTACACCTTCGGCCGCATCTCCGGCGGCCACTTCAACCCGGCGGTGACGCTCGGTGTGGCCACTGCCGGCCGGATCAGCTGGAAGGACGCCGGCGCCTACATCGGCGCACAGTTCGTCGGCGCCACCATCGGTGCGATCGTGCTGTTCCTCGTCGCGCTCTCCTCGGACTACAACTCGTGGAACGACGGCGGCCTCGGCGCCAACCGCTTCGGCGACGGAGCCGGCACCGGCCTCATCGGCGCGATCCTGGTCGAGCTGGTCCTCACCTTCATCTTCGTCTTCATCATCCTCGGCGTCACCGACGTTCGGGCCGGCACCAACGCCACCGCTGCGCCGCTCGCCATCGGCCTCGCGCTGGCCGCGATCCACTTCGTCGGCATCCCGCTGACCGGCACCTCGGTCAACCCCGCCCGATCGTTCGGCCCCGCTCTCTTCTCGGGCACCGACGCACTGGCCAACCTCCCGGTCTTCCTGATCGTCCCGGCTCTCGGCGGTGCGGTCGCCGGTTTCGTCTACCCGCTGCTCTTCGAGAAGGACGGCTCCGAGATTGCGGGCGCCGGCCTCGCCTTCGGCGGCGACAACCTGAGCCCGGCCCAGAGCGCCCCGGCCTGGGACTCCCAGGCTGTCGCCCCGGCGGCATCCGCGGCCGTTGCTCCGGCGGCTCCCGCGGCGGCGGCGCAGGCGGCGCCCGCCGCCCCCGCTGCCAACCCGACACCTCCGGCTGCGGAGACCGGCGACCGCACCATCGTCTCCGGCGGCGGCGGCCAGCCGGCGTGGCAGCAGCCGACCCCGGCCGCCGAGGGCGACCTGCCGGTCTACGAGCAGGACGGCTGGCGCTGGGACTACGCCAAGCAGGAATGGGTCCCGATCGAGCAGTAGTCTCGAGAAGCACGAAGGCCGCCCCTCGGGGCGGCCTTCGTTCTGTCTGTACGTCTTCTATTCGCCTGGAACGGTCACCGCGAGGATCCACAGCGCGCCCGCGGTCAGCGCCAGCAGGGCCACGTCGAACCAGCGGCTGCGCACCGCCAGCATCCCGGCATCCTTCGTACGCAGCACCGCACGCCCCAGCGACGCGGCCCCCACCCCGGCGGCGAGGACGATGATCCCCACCCGCCAGTGGCCGAAGCCGACCAGCCCGAGACCGACGAGCGCCGCCGTCAGCACCCCGAGGTAGACGAAGCCGCCGATGGTCGAGGGGAAGCTGCGTACGTCCTGGGGGTCCGTCTTCTCGAGCTCAGGTGTCGCCACCACCGGGGCGGGAGCCTCCGGTGTGGGGCTGAGCGGGGGGTGGACGGACACCATTTCAGAGCCTTTCGAGAGCCTTCTCGGCGCTGAGGACGATATTGGAGAGCAGCATGGCGCGTGTCATCGGACCCACCCCACCCGGGTTCGGCGACACCCAGCCAGCCACGTCCCATACGTCCTCGGCCAGGTCTCCTGCGATCTTACCGTCGACCCGGGAGACACCGACGTCCAGCAGCGCCGCGCCGGGCTTGACCATGTCCTTGGTGATGATCCCGGGCACGCCCGCGGCGGCCACCACGATGTCGGCGTTGCGGGTGTGGGCGGCCAGGTCGCGGGTGCCGGTGTGGCACAGGGTGACCGTGGCGTTCTCGCTACGGCGGGTGAACAGCAGGCCCAGCGGACGCCCGACGGTCAGCCCACGGCCGACCACGACCACCTCGGCGCCCTTGATCTCGACACCGTGGCGACGCAGCAGCTCGATGCAGCCCACCGGGGTGCACGGCAACGGCCCGTCCTCACCGAGGACCAGCTTGCCGAGGTTGTAGGGGTGCAGCCCGTCGACGTCCTTCTCCGGAGCGACCCGGGAGAGCAGCGCGAACTCGTCCAGTCCCGTCGGCTGCTGCACCAGGAACCCCGTGCACGCCGGGTCGGCGTTGAGGCGGTCGATCTCCGCCTCGACCTCTTCCTGGGTCGACGTCCCCGGCAGGTCCACCCGGATCGACTCGATGCCGATCTCGGCGCAGTCCTTGTGCTTGGCGTTGACGTACCACCGCGAGCCGGGGTCGTCGCCGACCAGCACGGTGCCGAGGCCGGGCGTCACGCCCGAGGCCTTCAGCTTCTCCACCCGGTCGGCCAGCTCGGCCTTGATCGTCTTGAGGGTGGCGGTGCCATCCAGCTTCTGTGCAGTCACAGTGACCATCCTAGGCTCGCCCGAGTCAAGGCTTGCGAAGGCCCACGCGCGTCAGGGGATCAGCCGCTCGCAGCCGTACTTGACCTCGGCCCGGCAGGCGTCGGTGCCCGCGCGCCCGTAGACCGTGTCCCGGCCACCGCCGCCGTCGAGCACGTTGCCGCCGGCCGTCCCGTAGACGATGTCGCGGTAGACCGTGCCGTTGAAGTTCTCGATGCCGGTGAAGGTGAAGTCGTACGCGCCGTATTCGGTCGTTCCGGGCATCACCAGTGTGCGCCCGGTGCCGGCGGCGAGATCGACGCGAGCACCACCGGTATCCGCGCCGCCGAGGGCGAGCTTGTCCGCTCCCGTGCCGCCGACCATTCGAATGCCGTCACCGTAGGGCGAGAGGATGTCGTTGCCCCCGTCGCCGTAGCCCGTCCCCTTTGCGACACCGATCCCATCAGCACCCGGACCACCGTGGCCGACGCCGCCCCACAGATGGATCCAGTCACGGCCGTCGCCGCCATAGACGACATCGCCCACCGTCTGGCCGAACACCGTGTCGTCACCCGGACCACCAAAGAGGCGGTCGACGCCCTCGTGGCCCCTCGCGTCGTCGATCTTGTCTGCCCCGAGTCCGCCGAAGATCCGATCCTTGCCGAGGTTTCCGCTGATCGTGTCGTCGCCTGAACCACCACACACAATGTCATTGCCAGCTTTGCCGAGAATGACGTCGTTGCCGGCGCCACCGACGATCACGTCCACCCCAGAGGTGCCGACCAGTCTGTCCGCGGAACTGGTTCCGACGATGGTGGCGACCTTCCCGTCGCAGGTCGCGGCGGCACTCGCCGAATTGAGCGCGAAGCCCACGGGGATGGCGGTCGCGGCTGCGAGGGTGACGACTACGGCGGCACGGCGGATCATTCGTCGGGTCTCTCTTTCAGAAGTCTGAGGCAGGCCCGACAGTAAACCCGGGGGTGTATGCACGCAGCCGATCCCGTGCCGTGTTACTCGGCGGTTACGGGATCGGCTGCGTAGCGATGATCAGTGGAAGAAATGACGCGTACCGGTGAAGTACATCGTCACCCCGGCCGCCTCGCACGCCTTCACGGTGAGCTCGTCGCGGATGGAGCCGCCGGGCTGGACGATCGCCTTGACGCCGGCGTCGATCAGGATCTGCGGGCCGTCCTCGAAGGGGAAGAAGGCGTCGGAGGCGGCGACGGCGCCGCGGGCGCGCTCGGAGCCCTCGGCGAGGGTGTTGGCCCGCTCCACGGCGAGCTTGCAGGAGTCGACGCGGTTGACCTGGCCCATGCCGATGCCGACGGAGGCACCGTCGGAGGCGAGCAGGATCGCGTTGGACTTGGCCGAACGGCAGGCCTTCCAGGCGAAGGCCAGGTCGGCGAGGGTGGCCTCGTCGGCGGCCTCGCCCGTGGCCAGCGTCCACGAAGCCGGGTCGTCGCCCTCGGCGTCGACGTGGTCGACCTGCTGCATCAGCAGGCCACCGGAGATCGGGCGGGTCTCGACCGCGGCGCGCTCATCGGCGGCGGCGACCAGGATGCGGATGTTCTTCTTGCCCTGCAGGATCTCGACGGCGCCGTCCTCGTAGCCCGGAGCCACGATGACCTCGGTGAACACTTCGGCGACCTGCTTGGCCATCTCGACCGAGACCGGCCGGTTGGAGGCGATCACGCCACCGAAGGCGGAGACCGGGTCGCAGGCGTGCGCCCGGCGGTGCGCCTCGGCGATGTCGGCGCCGACGGCCAGGCCGCACGGGTTGGCGTGCTTGATGATCGCGACCGCCGGCTCGGCGAAGTCGTTGGCGGCGCGGCGCGCGGCGTCGGTGTCGGTGTAGTTGTTGTAGGACATCTCCTTGCCGTGCAACTGCTCGGCGCGGGCGAGCCCGGCGGGTCCGAACCCGTTGAGGTAGAGCGCCGCCTTCTGGTGCGGGTTCTCGCCGTAGCGCAGAACGTTCGCCTTCTCGTACGTCCCGCCGACCCACGCCGGGAACCCGGTTCCCTCGGAGGTGTCGGTGAGCACGGAGCCCATCCAGGAGGCGACGGCCACGTCGTACGTCGCGGTGTGGACGAACGCGGCCGCGGCGAGGGCCTTGCGCTGGTCGTAGGTGAACCCACCGGCAGCGACTGCAGCGAGGGTGTCGGCGTACTGCTCCGGCGAGGTCACGATCGCGACCGAGGGGTGGTTCTTGGCGGCGGCGCGGACCATCGAGGGGCCGCCGATGTCGATCTGCTCGACGACCTCGTCCGGGCCCGCGCCGGAGGCGACGGTCTGCACGAACGGGTAGAGGTTGGAGACGACCAGGTCGAAGGGCTCGACCTCGAGCTCCTTGAGCTGCTCGACGTGGGACTCGAGGCGGCGGTCGGCGAGGATGCCGGCGTGCACGCGCGGGTGCAGGGTCTTCACGCGGCCGTCGAGGCACTCGGGAAAGCCGGTCAGGTCCTCGACCTTGGTCACCGGCAGGCCGAGCTTCTCGATCAGCGCCGCCGAGCCGCCGGTCGAGACGAGCTCGACGCCGGCGTCATGAAGCCCGCGGACCAGGTCCTCGAGACCGGTCTTGTCGTAGACGGACACGAGCGCCCGCTTGATTGTGATCTGGTCCTGCACAGCCAAACTCCCCATCGGTCGATGAATTCGATGAGGGGCACCCAGGCGGTCGATGCCGTCTCTTCACACTCCCCGGTGGTCCCCCACCTGCGCCAGTCGTGTGCTCGTCACTGTAACCGCTCAGGCGGACCCGAATCGAACTCGCCTGCCGTCGACGGTGTAGCCCTCGCGGGCGATCCGCCCGACCGTCTCGACGAGCATCGAACGCTCGACCACCTTGATCCGCTCGTGGAGCGTCTCCTCGGTGTCGTCGTCCTCCACCGGCACCGTCACCTGGGCCATGATCATCCCGGTGTCGACCCCAGCATCGACGATGAACAGCGTCGCCCCGGTGACCTTCACGCCGTACTCCAGCGCATCCTTCGCACCATGCATCCCCGGGAAGGACGGCAGCAGCGCCGGATGGGTGTTGAGCGTCTTCCCCCCGAACCGGGCGAGGAAAGCAGCCCCCACCAGCTTCATGAAGCCCGCGGAGACCACCAGATCAGGCTCGTACGCAGCCACCGACTCGGCCAGGGCCGCGTCCCACTCCTCGCGCGAGCCGAAGTCCTTGACCCGGTGCACGAAGGTCGGGATCCCGGCGTCCGTCGCCCGGGTCAGCCCCTGGATCCCGTCGCGGTCGGCCCCGACCGCGACGACCTCGGCCCCGAACTCCGAGGACGCGCAGGCGTCCAGCAGGGCCTGGAGGTTGGTGCCCGAGCCGGACACGAGGACGACGAGACGCAGCGACATGCTGCGAACTCTAGGTCACTGATCTCAAGCAAACAGGCGGCGGCTACCGCCTCCACCGCTCCTCAGCAAACATCGTGGTTCGGCGTGTGGGTAGTCGGTCTCTCCCTCCCCGGGGTTGGGCATCTCGGGGACGAAGTCATGTGCAGGGAGCGCTGGCCGGGCGACGCTACTGGGTATGAACAGGCTCATGAAAGTGGTCGTGTGGACGATAGGCATCACCTTCGGCCTCTTCTTCCTCGCCATCTCGCTGATGTTCTTGGAGGCGACCGGCGGCCACGATGGGTGGCTGTGCGAATGGGGCATCGATACCGACGGTGCGGGGACGCTGACCAGCGGATGCGGGTAGACCAGCCGGTCCGCATTTCTCTCCGCGGGCTTCAGCGCGAGTACCTAACCGCCGTCACGACGTGGGCGCTGGCGCTCGGTACCCGATTCGCATGACCTCGAATTCACCCTGAAGGCTGCGACGGCTAGGCCGCCGGGTCGGTCGGGAGAGAACGCCGGTGCCACCAGGTCATCGTGAGCCCGGCGAGCAGACCGGCCAGGCCGAAGAAGGCGATGGCGTTGACGAGCACCTGCCCGGCGTACGGCCCGACGTCGAGCATCCGGCCGGGGCCGACCGCGCCGCCGGCGATGCCGGAGGCGATGGCGACGAGGAGGCCGGCGACGACGCCGGCGCTGACGCCGCGGAGCGCGCCCTCGGACCAGCGCAGGGTGGGCCGGTGACGCTGTACGCGGCAGACCGCGACGAAGGCGGTGAGCGGGCCGAGCGCCATCACCGCGGCGACCCAGGCGGGCGGGGCGCCGTTGTCGGGCAGCGCGGCGAGCATCGGGAACATCGGCAGCGGCCCGAGGGTCACCGCCGTCGGGGTCACCGTGGTGCCGACGCCGACGGTGAACCCCGGCCCGAGGGCGTACGCACTGGAGAAGAGCACGGCGTTGGGCAGCACCAGGACGGCGAGCAGTGAGTAGAGGATGATCCCGCCGAGGTCGAGGTGGAGCTGGGAGACGACGTTGATCGAGGTGGTGAAGTCGGCGAAGAGGGCCGCGAAGAACACCAGCGTGCTGACCGCGAGCCACCAGACCAGGATCGACCTGAGCATCACCAGTACGTCGACGGCGGCGCGTGGCAGCAGGGTGATCCACAGCGCCGCGCGGCCGGAGCCGACAGCGATCGCGGGCAGGGCCACGACCACGCAGAGCCCGACCGACCACGAGAAGACGCCGACGATGCTCGGCGCGGTGGCCGGGGTGCCGGCGATGATCGCGGTGGTCAGCGCGGTGCCGGCGTAGCCGAGCGTGAAGAGGCCGGCGACGACCGGGACGGTCAGGTCACGCTCGCCGTCGGCGAGGGCGTTGACGTCCGGACCGTGCAGCGAGACCGAGTCGCCGACGCGGACCGCGACCTGCCACATCGTCCAGGCGAGGACCAGGGTCAGCCCGAGCGGGACGACGGTGATCGCGACCCCGGAGACGAGGACGCCCGAGCCGTGCCCGAGCAGCCACCCGAGCGCGGCGACACGCACGGCGTCCGACGGCTCGCCGTGGGCGCCCATGTCGCTGATGAACCAACCCAGGATGCCGATCGCCAGACACACCACCAGCGTCGCGCCGGCCGTGCCGATTCCGCCCAGCAGGGCGACCGCGACCAGCGGGCGGCGGTGGCGGAGATCGTGGAGATCATCCGCGGAGAGCCCGCGGTCAGGGGTGCGAGGAGGCAGCAGGGACGACATCGCCACTCATCCTCGCAACCTGCGTCGTCTCGATCTCGGCGACGCGCCGCCAGGGACGTTCACCGGGTTGGTCACAGCGGTTGATACCCGCCTGTGCATCTGCGGCTATTGCCGTTCATTCGACCGAATCACCTACAGTTGACCGCTGACATGGGCATGACCACGGCAGACCACGAGACCTTCGAGGCGTTCTATCAGGACGTCCGTGGACGCCTCCTTCTCCAAACCTGGTCGCTGACCGGGGATCTGGAGGCCGCCAAGGCCGCCGTGCGCGGCGCGCTGGTCGTCACCTGGCACCACTGGCGCAAGGTGAAGCCGATGGACGACTTCGAGCGCGAGGACTGGGTCCGCCCGATCGCCTGGTCCAAGGCGATCCGCAACCACTCGGTGCCGCTGCTCCACCGCGACCAGACGATCGCGCCGGAGGCCCGCCACACCCTCTCCGCGCTGCGCGGCCTGCCGCTCCACGACCGCAAGGTCTTCCTGCTCGGCCACCTCACCAGCGTCGACCTGGCCCAGCTGGCCCGCGAGGTCGGCACCCCGATCAGCCGCACCGAGACCGACCTGCAGGGCGCCAACGCCGCCATCTGCGACGAGCTCGGGATCGCTCCGGAGCAGCTGCAGTCCATCTTCGACCCGCTCGTCGACGTGCTCACCGAGCAGCCCTGGCCGAAGACCTCGACGATCACCACCGCCGGCGCCGTACGCCGCCGGGTGCACACCGCGATCGGCGCGGCCGCGGCGATCGCCGCCCTGGTCGGCACCGGTTTCTTCGTCACCCAGGGCGCCGAGACCGAGCCGCGGCTCAACACTCTCTCGATGCAGTCTGCGGCCGAGGAGTTCGAGGTCGAGCCGAGCCAGATCCCCGGCAAGAAGCTGACTGCCAAGGACCTGATGACCGAGGAGGAGGTCGCGAAGATCTACGGCGGCTCCTGGGCCGTCGACATCTCCTCCGACAACCTCGAGGGCACCGGCCTCACCATCCCCTGCCAGGCCGACACCTCGGCCGACAAGCGGCCGATGGCTAGCCTGGCGCGCACCTTCATCGCCAAGGCGAAGGCGACCACCGCCGGCACCACGATCGAGTCCTCGGTCGACGCGAAGGCGGCGGCTGCGGCGTACAAGAAGATGCAGGGGTGGTACGCAGCGTGCGCCGAGCCCCGCTACCAGCTGATGTTCACCGAGTCGGTCGACGGCATCGGCGACCAGGCGACCCTCTTCACCTACCGCGACTGGGAGAACAACCGGGCGGTCACCTACGGCGTCGCCCGCACCGGCAGCCACACCGCCGCGGTCACCGTGAAGACCGAGGGCAAGTCCAGCACGACCGCGGCCAAGACCTCGACCATGCTCGGCACCGCCGTCCACAACCTCTGCTCGATGCCGGGCGCGGGTGCGTGCGTGGAGACCAAGCGACCGCGGGCGACCGTGGTCCCGATCCCCACGGGCAAGGCGCCAGGGCTGATCAACGAGACCGATCTGCCCCCGGTCAGCACGATCGGTGACCCGTGGGAGGGCACCGAGGCGAAGGCCGCCAAGACCAACCCCGCCCAGACCCGCTGCGACGAGACCCAGTTCAACGCCAAGGGCATGTCCGGCGCCCAGACGCGCTCCTTCGTGATCCCCGAGACGAAGAAGAAGCTCGCGCCGATCTTCGGGCTCACCGAGACGGTCGGCAAGTTCGGCTCCGCCAAGGAGGCGCAGGCCTTCAACGTCGCCATCAAGGGCCGCCTGGACAAGTGCAGCGACAAGCAGCTCGGCAGCCACGTCACCCAGGTCGCGACCGAATCCATCAAGGACGGCGCGATCACGGTGTGGTACATCCGGGTCGAGCTCGAGAACACCTCGATCTACTACCGGATGGCTGCGATCCGACGCGGCGCCAACGTCGCCCAGATGAGCTTCGTCCCCGACGGCAACGCCGACATCAGCAACTCCGAGTTCGTCAGCCTCGCCAAGCGCGCCGCCTACCGGCTCGACTATCTCTGAGCCCAGAACCTGAGCCGAGAAATCTGAGCCCAGTTCGCTCCGGATGCAACCGGACCCGCCTCCCAGGCATCTGAACCTCTGAGACTGGCGTCGTAGCGCCAGATCGGGGACGGCCAGTCTGGGAGGCGAGCGATGGACGAGGACGAGTTCGACGCGTTCTACAACGTGTCCTACCGCCGCGTGTGCGCTCAGGTGTACGCCATGATCGGCGACTCCGACGAGGCCGCCGAATGCGTCCAGGAGGCCTTCGCCCGCGCCTGGGCCCACCGACGGAAGCTGTCCTCGGTCGACTACCCCGAAGCCTGGGTCCGCACCACCGCCTACCGCCTCGCCGTCGGCCGCTGGCGCAGAAAGAAGTACGCAGGCCGCGTCACCGACAGAGCCGTCGGCATCCGCACGGAGATGCCCGCCGTCGACGAGACCCATGTCGCCCTCGTCGCCGCGCTGAAGAAGCTCCCCGAGGCCCAGCGCCAAGCGATCGTCCTGCACCACATCGCCGATCTGCCGGTCCACCAGGTGGCCGCCGAGGTCGGCGCCCCCACCGGCACCATCAAAGCCCGCCTGGCTCGAGGACGAGCCACACTGGCCGAGCTGCTCGCCGACGAACAACCCGGCGCCGTCTGGAAGGAGGCCTGAGATGAGTGACCCGATCTCGCGTCTGGACCAGTTCCGCGCCGACACCCCTGGAGCACCGATGAAGTCCGCAGCCGAGGTACGCCAACGGGGTGACCAGATCCGCCGCCGACAGCGTGCGCTCGTCACCGCCGGAGCCGTGGCCCTGGCCGCGGTCGTGGCCGGACCGATCATCTTCCTCTCCGCCGGGTTCGGCGAACGCGCCATCGAACCGCAGCCCGCACCGGCACCGACACCGAGCCAGACACCGAGCACGGTGGCACCGAGCCCGTCAGCCTCGACCCCCGTCTCGGACCTCACCCGTGCCAACCTCCCCGCGGAGGACGACATGGTCGCCGAAGACCCTTATCCGCAGTGGGTCCAGGCGCAGACCTACGACGGCGAGGGCAAGGGCGACTACAACGAGTGCCTGCCGGCGTTGGCCGACTCGGACGCCCTGGCGACCTTCCGCCGCGACTTCACTCCCCAGGCCGGGCAGGAGTACGCGGACTCGGCCGGGACGCTGAAGGCAGTTGTCGCCGAGTTCGGATCGGCCGACGAGGCCGAGAAGGCGCGCACGAAGCTCTCCGCCGCCGCGAGCTCCTGCGCCGCGGTCGACGGCACCGAGGTCGCCGGCTCGCTCCCGGTCGAGGGCGGCGTCGTCACCGGTGGCGACATCAACGTGGTGACGTACCTGCCCGAGGACGACAGCACGAACGCCCGCTGGGAGGTGGCGACCGCTGTCGTCGCGGTCGAGGACCGGCTAGTGGTGTTGACCCGGCGGCGCGGCGTACAGGACTACGTGTCACCGACCACCCTGCAGACCTCCGCCGTCAACGCCGCCTACCGACTGGTCGGGTCATCGCCGCCGCCCGCGACTGCGTCGAGCTCGGCATCCTCGTCGGCATCCTCGTCCGCGTCCGCACCTGCGGCGATCCTCAGCGACGCGCATCTCGTCGTGGCCGGGTCGCTGCCGGGACTGCCGATGGAGGGTGAGTCCTCCGCGGTGTGGCAGCAGGTCGCGCCGCAGCCGACCCCGACTCTCTACTGCCAGGGCGCCTGGCTCTCGTCGCTGAAGGCCGCCGAGTCGGTCAGCCGGGAGTTCCGCCTCGAGAACGGCGGCAGCCAGATCGGCAAGGTCAACGTGACGGTGCTGGAGTTCGCCGAGAAGGAGAACGCCGACGCGGCCTTCGAGACGGTCCACGGCTGGCTCGACACCTGTCCGGCATCGATGGACGACGCGAAGCTCTTCACCGCCAGGCCCGTCGAGTCCATCGCGATCGGCACCACCCCCGAGATCGACCGAGCCGCGCAGACGCTCGCCGAGTACGCCGGCGACTGCGGTGGCGAGGGTTGCGATGCCACCTGGTACGACCACCAGACCGTCGCCCAGCTCGGGACCCGGCTGGTGCTGGTCACCCACGCCGAGGCCGGTGGCCCCTGCCCGCCGACCACAGCCTGCCCGCCGGAGGAGGCCTCGGACTACACCGACTGGGACAGGCGGGTCGCCCAGACGGTCGAGGCCACGGTGGACCGCGCCTTCCAGGACCTGCCCTGATGAGGACGCAGTGCAATTGACCTTTACGCTCACACATGCCACCGCAGACACTGGCGCACGGGCAAGAGTCATGGAAAGCCAGCCGGGGAGGCGAACGATGGACGAGGACGAGTTCGACGCGCTGTACAACGCGTCGTACCGCCGCTTGTGTGCTCAGCTGTACGCCATGATCGGCGACTTCGACGAGGCCGCGGAGTGCGTCCAGGAGGCGTTCGCCCGCGCTTGGGCGCATCGTCGGAAGATGTCGTCGGTCGACTACCCCGAAGCCTGGGTCCGCACCACCGCCTACCGTCTCGCGGTGGGCCGCTGGCGCCGGAAGAAGTACGCCGGGAGGGCCGCCGACAGAGCCGTCGGCGTCCGCACGGAGATGCCGGCGGTCGACGAGTCCCACGTGGCTCTCGTCGCCGCGCTGAGGCAGCTCCCCGAGGCTCAGCGCCAAGCCATCGTCCTGCACCACATCGCCGATCTGCCGGTCCATCAGGTGGCCGCCGAGGTCGGTGCGCCCACCGGCACCATCAAAGCCCGCCTGGCTCGAGGACGAGCCGCCCTCGCGGAGCTGCTCGCCGAGGACAATCCCGGCGCCGTCTGGAAGGAGGCCTGAGATGAGTGACCCGATCTCGCGTCTGGACCAGTTCCGCGCCGATGCCCCCGGAGCACCGATCAACTCTGCAGCCGAGGCACGGAGGCGGGGTGACCAGATCCGCCGGCGGAAGCGCACCGTGCTCACCGCGAGCGCGGCGGCCGTGGCCGCCGTCGTCGCCGGGCCGATCATCTTCCTCTCCACCGGCCTCGGCGACAAAGGCATCGACCCCGCGCCGGCACCGAGCGACAGCGCGGCCGCGCCCAGCGCGTCCGCCTCTGCCTCGGCGTCCGATCTCAGCCGGGACAACCTGCCGACCGAGGACGATCTCGTCGCCGACGACCCCTATCCGGCGTGGGCCCAGCAGCAGACCTACGACGGCGAGGGCACCGACACCTACAACGACTGCCTCACCGACTCGCTGGGCGACTCGGGCGCGCTGGCGACGTACCGCCGCGACTTCGTCGCGAAGCCCGGGGAGGAGATGGCAGACGCGGCAGGCACGCTGAACGCCGTCGTCGCCGAGTTCGGCTCGGCCGACGAGGCCGAGAAGGTACGCACCGACCTCTCCGACGCCGCAGCGTCGTGCCCCGGCGTCGACGGAGCAGAGGTGGCCGGCTCGCTCCCGGTCGAGGCCGACGTCATCTCGGGCGGGGACATCGACGTGGTGACGTACCAGCCTGATGACCCCGAGATGAACGCGGTCTGGGAGACCGCGACGGCCGTCGTGTCCGCAGACGACCGGGTGCTGGTGATGACCCGGAAGCGGGGCGTGCAGAGCTACGTTCCGCCGACCACCCTGCAGACCTCCGCGGTCAACGCCGCCTACCGGATGGTCGGCGCCACACCCCCGGCTGGACCGGCCGAGGACCCGACCGAGACAGGACCGCCCGCGGCGGAAGGTCTCAGCGCCGCCAACCTGATCGACGGCAGCACCCTCCCGGCGCTCGACCGCTTCGAGAGCCCTCTCGGCTGGAACCAGTACACGCCCACCCCCGACGTACCGACCCTCGCCTGCCAGAAGGAATGGCTCTCCTCGCTCGGCGCCTCGGCGAAGATCGCGTCCGACTACCGCTGGGACACTGACAGCGCCATGGTCGGCCAGGTCCACGTGGCCGTGCTGGAGTTCTCCGACGCGGACGCTGCGGGCGCTGCGTACAACGAGGTCAACGAGTGGATGGAGGTCTGCCCGGCCAACAAGCTCGGGGTCGACCCGGACGTCACCGCGCTGCCCATGGATGTCAGCTCCGAGCTCGATGCCGGGCCGAAGCGCGCGGCACGCTCACAGGCGACCTACCCGGGCCTGGATGGTGGCGACAGCATGTGGTTCGAGACCGAGCTGGTCGCGGAGTACGAGACCCGGCTCGTCCTGGTCGGCTACGCCGAGCTCGCCGGCCCCTGCCCGCCGAGCACCGGCGACAAGGACGACCCGTGCTACCAGCCCGACCAGCCCGACTCGTGGCCCGGCCGGATCCTCGCGATCGAGAAGGCGGCGGTCACCGCCGGGATCAGCGACCTGCGCTGACGACACCGCTCAAACACGATATGGTTGATCGTCTTTCATGACTTAGCGCGTGGAGACTCCTGTCACAACGCGCTCACCCAAGGAAGACACGTACTGGTCATGGCGTTTGGGCCCATCAGAGCCCCGACCCGCATCAACCTTGGAGAAGCCCTCTCGTGTCCACCGCCCCCACTGCACCCGCCAGGCGGCGGTTGCCGCTTCCGTCCTTCTCTGTCCAGATCATCCTGGGCCTAGTCCTCGGCGTCGCCCTCGGTGCCCTCGCGCGAGCCATCGGCCCCGGGGCCGGCGACGAGGCCAACTGGCTGACGACCACGCTGGCCACGATCGGCGACTCGTTCGTCTCGTTGCTCAAGGCCGTCGTCGTACCGCTGATCTTCACCGCCATCATCGCCTCGATCGCCAACCTGCGTACGGTCAGCAACGCGGCCCGGCTCGCGGGCCAGACGCTGCTGTGGTTCGCGATCACCGCGGCGATCTCGGTCGTCATCGGCATCGGCCTGGGGCTGCTCTTCCGGCCCGGCAGCAACACCGCGGTCAGCACCGCCGACGCGGCCGAGGCCGGCGCATCCGCCTCGTGGCTCGACTTCCTCCAGGGCCTGATCCCCGGCAACTTCCTCGGCCTCGAGGCATCGACCAGCGTCGAGCAGGTCGGCGGGAGCCCGCTCGCGGAGACCGCGCTGAGCTTCAACGTCCTCCAGGTGCTCGTGGTCGCCCTTGCGATCGGCATCGCGGCGCTCAAGACCGGCGAGAAGGCCGAGCCGTTCCTCGCCTTCAACCGCTCCTTCCTCGCCATCGTGCAGAAGGTGCTGTGGTGGATCATCCGGCTGGCGCCGATCGGCACCCTCGGCCTGATCGGCAACGCGGTCGCCTCCTACGGCTGGGACTCGCTGAGCTCTCTGGCCTGGTTCGCGGTGGCCGTCTACGTCGGCCTGGCGCTGGTCCTGTTCGTCGTCTACCCGGTGCTGCTGCGCGCCAACGGGCTCAACCCGCTGGCGTACTTCCGCGGCGCCTGGCCGGCGATCCAGCTCGCCTTCGTCTCGCGCTCCTCGGTGGGCACCATGCCGGTGACCGAGCAGGTGACGGTCAAGAACCTCGGCGTCCCCCAGGAGTACGCCTCGTTCGCCGTCCCGCTGGGATCGACCACGAAGATGGACGGCTGCGCGTCGATCTACCCGGCGATCTCGGCGATCTTCGTCGCCCAGATCTTCGGGATCGACCTGAGCATCACCGACTACCTGCTGATCGCCTTCGTCTCGGTCGTCGGCTCGGCCGCCACCGCGGGCCTCACCGGCGCCGTCGTGATGCTGACGCTCACGCTCTCGACCCTCGGCCTGCCGCTGGCCGGCGTCGGCCTGCTGCTCGCGATCGACCCGATCCTCGACATGGGACGTACCGCGGTCAACGTCGCCGGGCAGGCGCTGGTGCCGACCATCGTCGCCAAGCGTGAGGGCATCCTCGACGTCGACCGCTACCGCTCCGCCTCCGCGGCCGGGCTCCTGGCCGACGACGAGCCCGTCAAGGAGACCGTCGCCGCCTGACGTCCCCGGACGTACGCGTCGAGCGCCCCGGCAGCCATCCGGCTGCCGGGGCGCTCTGGCTCACTCCGGGTAGGACGAAGCGGCTCGCCCAGCCCGAAGGGCCTCGGCCCACCACGCCAGCTGGGCGAGCATCCCCTTGGCGTAGACGGCCGAGTCCGGGTCGTTGGGGCGACCGTCCTCGTCGAGGCGCTCCCAGTAGCGCGGGAAGGAGAGACGGGCTTGGAGCGGGTGGGCGTGCAGCTCGGTGAGCACGTTCTCCAGATGCAGGGTGGCATGCCGGCCGCCACTGTCACCGCCGTAGGAGACCAGTGCGACCGGCTTGGCCTGCCATTGGGTGAAGTGCCAGTCCAGCGCCGACTTCAGCGAGGCCGGGAAACTGTGGTTGTACTCAGGGGTGACGATGATGAAGCCCTCGGCGGCGTCGAGCGCGTCGGTGAGGTCGGTCTGGCCATCAGGCCGCGGATAGTCCGCGCCGGCCATCTTGGGTGACTCGGCGGGCAGGGACAGCGGGATCTCGTGGTCGGCAAGGTCGATCAGCTCGACCTGGAGGCCGCCGTACGCCTCGGCCTGTTCGGCCACCCAGGAGCCGAAGATCGGGCCCCCGCGGCCTTCCCGGACGCTGGCGGTGATGACTGCGATACGTAGTGGTTGGGTCATGTCGACCAGGTTCACGCGGATCGGCGAGCGGCGGGAGACCGAGCCGAGGCTGGCCCCAGCAGGGCCACCCTGACCGCCCGGCCGGGCCGTAGGCTTGCTGACATGCCAGCCAACGCGGGAGCCCTCGGCTCGTTCATCCGGGACCGCCGCGACCAGACCACGCCGGAGAGCGTCGGGCTCCCTGAAGGCGTACGTCGCCGCGCCCCCGGCCTACGGCGGTCCGAGCTGGCGACCCTGGCCGGGATCAGCGTCGAATACCTGGTCCGCATCGAGCAGGGCCGCGACCGCCACCCCTCACCGCAGGTCCTGCGGGCCATCGGTGACGCGCTCCGCTTCGACGCCGCGTCCCACGAGCACCTGCGCACCCTCGCGATGGCCTCCAGCGGCCAGTGCCTCGGACCGTTCTCCTCAGGTCGTGACGTACGTCCCGGCGCACGCGCCCTGGTGGAGCAGTTCGAGCCGGGCATCGCCGTGCTCACCAACCGGCTCGGCGACCTGCTCGCCCACACGGCCACGTTCGAGCTGCTCGCCCGACCCCTCGGGATGCTCGACCACGCGGAGCCCAACCTGACCGCGTACGCCTTCCTCCACCCGCGCGCCCGCGAGGCGTTCCCTGACTGGGCGCGGGTGGCCGACGACCTGGTCGCCAACCTCTACCGCGGCCCCAACCCGGTCGCCGCGCGAATGATGATCGAGGCGATGTCTGACCGGGCGGGGCCGGAGTTCACCGACCGGCTGACCCGCCACGACCCGCCTCACGGCGGCGTATGGCGCTGGCTGCATCCCGACGCTGGCGAACTGCGCTTCGACGTCGAGGAGCTCGAGCTTCCGGCTGCCGACAACCAGCAGATCCAGGTCCTGATGCCGGCCGACGACGCCACCGCCGAGGCCCTCGACGCGATGCGGCGCCGCCGCTCGGGAGCGCTGCGCGCGGTCTGACCTCAGTTCGTCGGGATGTAGAGCTTGTAGCCAGGAGGCAGCTTGTCGGGTGACCTGGAGCCGTTGAAGATGCGCAGCTCCTCCTCGGTGATGCGGAACTTCTTGGCAACACTTGCGTAGGTGTCCCCGGCGACGGTCGTGTAGACCGTCTCCCCGGTTCCGGGCTGGGGTTTCGGCTTGGGCTTGGGCTTGACCGCCTTGGCCGGGATCTCGATCGTCGTGCCGGCGAGCAGCTTGGTGGGGTCCTCGTAGCCGTTGTGCGCCATCAGCTCGTCCGCAGTCACGCCGAACCGCTTGCCGATGCTGACGAACGTGTCACCGGCGACGACCTTGTACTTCTTCAGCTTCGGCTTCGCCGAGGGGATCTTGATCTCGCTCCCCGCCAGCAGCTTGGTGGGATCCTCGTAGCCGTTGATGGCCATCAGCTCGCCCACCTCGACGCCGAACTTCTTGGCGATGCCGGAGAAGGTGTCGCCGGGCGCCACGGTGTACGTCTTCCCGGCCGGCTTCGCGGGTGGGCTCACCACGAGCTTTGCCCCCGCTCGGATCTTGGCGGGGTCGGCGATCTGGTTCCAGGCCGCGAGATCGCTGACCTTGACGCCGTACTTCCCGGCGATCCCGGAGAGCGTCTCCCCCGGCTGGACGGTGTGGGTCTTCCGGGTGGTCTCCGCCTGAGCCGTCGATGCCGCCGCCACCGGCGTCAAACCGGCACCCAACGACGCGATCGAGATCGAGATCCCGACACCGACCACACCCGAGATCAAACGTGCCATTCGCTTGGCCATGGTCAGCACATTAATCCGTGCAGACGCTCGAGGGTGCGCATTCGGAGCAACTCCCCCAGAGACGACGACCGCCCCGCGACCATGACGGTCGCGGGGCGGTCCTGACGTAGGTCAGAGGGACTGCAGGATCTCGCGAGCGAGAGCAGCGGTCTCCGACGGGGTCTTGCCGACCTTGACGCCGGCGGCCTCGAGGGCCTCCTTCTTCGCCTGCGCGGTGCCGGCGGAGCCGGACACGATCGCACCGGCGTGGCCCATGGTCTTACCCTCCGGAGCCGTGAAGCCGGCGACGTAGCCGACGACAGGCTTGGAGATGTTCTCCTTGATGTAGGCCGCGGCCCGCTCCTCGGCGTCGCCACCGATCTCACCGATCATGACGATGAGCTTGGTCTCGTCGTCCTTCTCGAACGCCTCGAGGGCGTCGATGTGGGTGGTGCCGATGATGGGGTCACCGCCGATGCCGATGGCGGTGGAGAAGCCGAAGTCCTTCAGCTCGTACATCATCTGGTAGGTCAGCGTGCCCGACTTGGAGACGAGACCGACCGGGCCCTTGCCGGTGATGGTGTGCGGGGTGATGCCGGCCAGCGACTCGCCCGGCGTGATGATGCCGGGGCAGTTCGGGCCGATCATCCGGGTGGCCTTGCCCTGCAGGTAGGACCACACCTCGGCGGTGTCCTGGACCGGGACGCCCTCGGTGATGACCACGATCAGCGGCATCTCGGCGTCGATGGCCTCGATCGCGGCGTCCTTGGTGAACGCCGGCGGCACGAAGAGAACCGACACGTTGGCGCCGGTCTCCTTCATCGCCTCCGCGACCGTCCCGAACACCGGGAGCTCCACGTCGGCGCCCTGGGCGTCCTTGTGGGTGACCGTGGTGCCGGCCTTACGGGCGTTGACGCCACCGACGATCTGGGCGCCCGAGTCGAGCATCAGGGCGGTGTGCTTCGCACCCATGCCGCCGGTGATGCCCTGGACGATGACCTTGCTGTCCTTGTTGAGGTAGATGCTCATGTTCTCTCTCCTGACCTCAGGCGTTGGCCAGCTCGGCGGCCTTGTCGGCGCCGCCGTCCATGGTGTCGACGATGGTGACCAGCGGGTGGTTGGCCTCACTGAGGATCTGGCGACCCAGGTCCACGTTGTTGCCGTCCAGACGCACGACGAGCGGCTTGGTGGCCTCGTTGCCGAGGATGTCCAGCGCGCCGACGATGCCCTTGGCGACCTCGTCACACGCGGTGATGCCACCGAAGACGTTCACGAACACGGACTTGACCTGCTCGTCGTTCAGGATGACGTCGAGACCGTCGGCCATGACCTGCGCGTTCGCGCCGCCACCGATGTCGAGGAAGTTGGCGGGCTTCACGCCGCCGTGAGCCTCACCGGCGTACGCGACGACGTCGAGGGTCGACATGACCAGACCCGCTCCGTTGCCGATGATGCCGACCTGGCCGTCGAGCTTGACGTAGTTGAGGCCCTTGTCCTTGGCCTTGGCCTCGAGCGGGTCCTCCTCGTCACGGATGACGAACTGCTCGTGGTCCTCGTGGCGGATCTCGGAGGCGTTGTCGTCCAGCGACACCTTGCCGTCCAGGGCCTCCAGCTTGTCGCCCTCCAGGCGAGCCAGCGGGTTGACCTCGACGAGCGTCGCGTCCTCCTCCACGAACACCTTGTAGAGGCTCTCGATCATCGCGACGGCCTGCTCGAAGACGGGCTCCGGGAAGCCACACTCGGTCGCGATCTCGCGCGCCTTGGCCTCGTCGACACCCTTGCCGGGGTCGATGCCGATCTTCTTCACGGCGTCGGGGTTGGTCTTGGCGACCTCCTCGATCTCCACACCGCCCTCGACGGACGCGATGCAGAGGTACTGCCGGTTCGACCGGTCCAGCAGGAAGGAGAAGTAGTACTCCTCCACCGGCGGGGTCGCCGGCGTGATCAGCACCCGGTTGACCTTCAGGCCCTTGATCTCCATGCCGAGGATGTTCGAGGCGTGCTCGAACGCCTCGTCCGCGGTCTTGGCCAGCTTCACGCCGCCAGCCTTGCCTCGGCCACCGGCCTTGACCTGCGCCTTGACGACGCAGAAGCCGATCTCCTCGGCGGCCTTCCTGGCTTCCTCAGCCGTCTCGACGACGACACCTTCGGTCACGGCGACGCCGTGCTTGGCGAAGAGCTTCTTCGCCTGGTACTCCATGAGATCCACTGATCCACCTGGTCTGTGTGTTGCGGTACGGGGGCCGTACCGCATGGATCAGCGGTCGACGCCCTCGTCTTCAGATGTGTCCGTCCAGCACCATAGACCCCGCCGAGCCGGACTTACGAGCCCAGGGCACACGACGTGACGTACGCCACTAGCGGGGCGTGAAGCCGGACACACCGGACATATACCAACAAATCGGCAACCTTGAGTAACAGTCCGTAGCCCTACGTAGCGACCCCCGTTTGACCCCGTACGACGCAGCCCACGGTCCGGAGACCGGCGGGTTTCGAAGGCGTATCGAGGCGCAAATGGGCCGAAGACACGCGTTTCGGGTGACATCAATAAGTCGCAATCGAGTTCCGAATCTGGCGGAAACGCGCAGATCAGCGACTGATTCGGCCGTCGCCGAAGGTGAAATCAGCGAAACGGGCGTGCCACATTTCTTGACCCCGCCCTCCGGTCCGTTACAGTCATGGCTCGCCGTCTGACCCCGAACAGCGGAGATATGAACTGATGGGCAACCACCGAGCCGACGTCACAAGTGACAGTCCGCGTTCGGTCACCCCTTCCCCCGGAGCAACCACGAGCAGCAGCAGCTACGTTGGGAAGCGGCGCGCAGCGCCGGCGACCGACAGCCCTGCCTCCAGGCCTGCCCCGCGAGCGACCGGATCGACCTCCTACGTCGGGAAGCGGCGCGCCGCGCCGTCCCCCGCCGTTGGGACCGCGAAGCCAACCCCCGCCCCTGAGACTCCTGAAGAGCCGGTAGCCAAGGCCCGGCCCAACCGCGTGGTCCTCGAGCAGACCGGCAAGCTGCCGGTCGTCGGGTCCCCCCGCGACTACGAGGCCACCGACGGCCGCATCTCGACGAGTGAGCTGCGTGCTCTCGTCGAGGGTGACGGCCCCGCCTTCCCCGCCTCGTTCCCGACACCGCCGCCTCCCGCGGCGACCCCGATCGTCCCCGTGCAGCGCCGGGCGGCCCAGATCGACCCGGTCCTGGCCGACCTGCTCTCCTCGATGGGCATCGACCCGGACAAGGTGACCCCCGAGGTGCTCGAAGACCTCGGCGTCGGAGGCATGACGACCTCCGAGCTCACCATGTTCCTCACCCAGCCGACCAAGCCCGCGCCGAAGGCGACGTCGAGCAAGGCGGTCTCGACCAAGACGCCGCCGCGCGGCATTCCGGCTGCTCCCCTGCCGCCCGAGCCGGTGCTTCCCGAGCCCGTGGCGCCTGTCGCTCCGGTCGCCCCCGTCGCTCCTGAGCCGACCTTCGAGGCGCCCGAGCCGACGCACACCCCGAAGCCGCTGCGGATGGCCAACACGTTCGCTCCGCTGACCGGCAAGATCCGCGCCGTGCGCGAGGCCCGCCAGATCCCGGCTCCGCCGGTTGCTCCGGTGGCCCCGCCGGCTGCTCCGGCCTACGAGCCGGAGATCCAGGAGCCCCGCGGGTTCCAGGAGGCGTTCGACGCGCCGCCGACGTCGTTCAAGATCGACACGACCTCGTTCCCTGCCCCGCCGGTGTCACTGCCGCGGCAGATCGACTTCGACTCGATGGCGATCGACCTCCCGGCCGAGACCTACACCGTCGACGCGCCCTACTACGAGGCGCCGCAGCCGCACGAGGCTTACTACCAGGACGACTACGCCGACGGCTACAACAGCGACCCGCAGCAGGCCGAGACCTACTTCCGCGCCGACACCGGCAGCATCGACCTGCCGAGCATCAGCGAGATCGCGACCTACCGGCCCGAGCTGCACGATCTCCCGGCGGTCGAGACCACCGGCACGATGGTCGGCATCGGCGTCCCCGCCCGTCCCCGCACCCGGCGCGCCTCAGCCGCGGCTGCCGGTGGCCGCCCGACGGTCCCGCTGACCGCCGGCGCCGCCGCTCTCGCCGCCGCCATCGGTGGCATCGCGCTGACCGGCGGTCCGACGATGGTCGCCGCCGATGACGTACGCCTCGTCGGAGCCACCGCGCTCGGTGGCGACAGCGACATGGTCGTCGTCGGTGACCGCTCCGCGACCGTCACCCGAAACGACGAGCGCTCCGAGGCCGACACCGCCGCGAGCGACCGCGAGAAGGCGCTCCAGGGCGTCGACGTCCAGGCCGACAAGCAGGACAAGTTCCTCAAGTCCAACATGTGGGAGCTGCCGATCCCGGCGGGCGTCTACCGCATCACCGGCACCTTCGGCTCCTCGGGCTCCAACTGGTCCAGCACCCACACGGGTCTCGACTTCGCGGCCCCCTACGGCACGCCGATCCACGCGATCGCCCGCGGCACGGTCACCGAGACCGCCTGGGGCGGGGCGTACGGAAACCGGACGATCATCACCCTCGAGGACGGCACCGAGATCTGGTACTGCCACCAGAGCGACTACGGCGTCTCCGTCGGCCAGACGGTCTCCCCCGGCGAGGTCATCGGCTACGTCGGCTCGACCGGCAACTCCACGGGCAACCACCTCCACGTGGAGGTCCGCCCCGGTGGTGGTGACGCCGTCGACCCCGACGCCGCCCTCAACGAGCACGGCGTAGACCCGAGCTGACGCGCGCAGCGCGTCCTGGTGTAGCCGAGTCGGCGCAACTGCACGCCTTGGAGCGAAGCGAAGCGAGCGAGGCGTGCGGTTGCGCCGACTCGGCGCGTAATCATCTACATCCCGCCGAGCCGGCCCGTTCTAACGCGCCGACTCGACGTGACTAGAGCTTCTCGACCGGCGCATAGCGAAGCAGCAGCCGCTTGACCCCGGTGTCGCCGAAGTCGATGCTCGCGACCTGCTTGTCGCCCGAGCCCTCGATGGTGACAACTGTGCCGAGGCCGAAGGAGTCGTGGGTGACCCGGTCACCCGGATCTAGCGAGGGCACCTCACGGGCCGGCTTCGACTTGGCCGCGACGTCGGCGCGCAGCGCGGCCGAGGAGAAGTTGCGGCGACCGGCGGCGGTGGGCTGACCGAGGCGCTGGCCACCGCCCCAGGTGTCGTTGGCGAAGTTCGGCCGGCCCCAGGAGGACATCTCCTTCTCCGTACGCCGCCAGTCGACCAGGTCGACCGGGAGCTCGTCGAGGAAACGGCTGCCGGGGTTGTGCGAGGGCGCGCCCCAGGCGGACCGGACGACGGCACGCGAGATGAAGAGCCGCTTCTCGGCGCGGGTGATGCCGACGTACGCCAGGCGACGCTCCTCCTCGAGCTCGGTGCCGTCACCGAGGGCTCGGGAGTGCGGGAAGACGCCGTCCTCCATGCCGGTGAGGAAGACCGCAGGGAACTCCAGGCCCTTGGCGGTGTGGAGCGTCATCAGGGTGACCACGCCGTCCTCGTCGTCGGGGATCTGGTCGGTGTCGGCGACAAGGGCGACCCGCTCCAGGAAGTCGCGGAGTCCGGGCTCGACCGTGCCTGCGTCGACGTCGGCCGGGTCGGCGCTCGGGGCCGCGACCGGGTCGTCGGAGAACTCACGGGCCACGGCGACGAGCTCGGCGAGGTTCTCCACGCGGGTCTCGTCCTGCGGGTCGTCGGACTCCTCGAGCGAGGCGAGGTAGCCCGATCGGTCCAGCACCGTCTCCAGGATGACGTCGGCCCGCTCGCTGGCGGCGACCATCTGCAGCAGCTCTTCGACCATCGCGACGAAGGCCTTGATGTTGGTCAGGCTGCGGGTGGCCAGCCCGGGGGCGTCCTCGGCCTTCTGCAGCGCGTCCCAGAAGGTCAGCCCGTCGCGCTCGGCGAGCGCGTTGACGCAGGCCACGGCGCGGTCGCCGATGCCCCGCTTGGGGGTGTTGAGGATCCTACGGAGCGAGACCTGGTCGTCGGGGTTGGCCAGGGTGCGCAGGTAGGCCAGGGCGTCGCGTACCTCTTTGCGCTCGTAGAAGCGCACACCGCCGACGACCTTGTAGGGCTGGCCGGTGCGGATGAACACCTCCTCGAAGACACGCGACTGGGCGTTGGTGCGGTAGAAGACGGCGACGTCGGCGGCCTTGAGCCCACCGTCGACCAGCTTGTCGATCTCGTCGGAGACGAACCGGGCCTCGTCGCGCTCGTCGTCGGCGACGTAGCCGACGATGCGGTCGCCGTTGCCGGCGTCGCTCCACAGCGCCTTCTCCTTGCGACCCTTGTTGTGCTTGATGACCGCGTTGGCGGCGGTGAGGATCGTCTGCGTGGAGCGGTAGTTCTGCTCCAGCAGGATCGTGGTCGCGTTGGGGAAGTCCTGCTCGAAGTCGAGGATGTTGCGGATGTTGGCACCGCGGAAGGCGTAGATCGACTGGTCGGCGTCACCGACGACCATCAGCTCGGCCGGCTCGGCCCGCGGGGTGTCCTCGGCGTAGCTGTCGGTCAGCGCGGTGTCGTCCATCCGGTCGGCGCAGAGCTCGTGGACCAGGGCGTACTGGGCGTGGTTGGTGTCCTGGTACTCGTCGACCAGCACATGCCGGAACCGGCGCCGGTAGACCTCCCGCACCTCCGGGTAGGCCCGGAAGAGCTCGACCGTCGACATGATCAGGTCGTCGAAGTCGAGGGCGTTCGCCTGCCGCAGACGCTTCTGGTACTCCTTGTAGGCCGCGACATAGGTCTGCTCGAGGTGGTTGCGCGCGTCCTTCTCGGCCGCCTCGACGTCGCGCAGCTCGTTCTTCTGGTCGCTGACCCAGTTGAGCACCTGGCCGGGCTGGTAGTGACGCGGGTCGAGGTCGAGATCGGTGAGCACCAGCTGCATGAGCCGCTTCTGGTCCTGGGCGTCGTAGATGGAGAAGTTGGACTTCAGCCCGACCTTGTCGATCTCCTTGCGGAGGATCCGCACGCAGGCGCTGTGGAACGTGGAGACCCACATGATCCGGGCGCGCTTGCCGACCAGGGCCTCGACGCGCTCCTTCATCTCGGCCGCGGCCTTGTTGGTGAAGGTGATCGCCAGGATGCTGCCGGGGTGGGCACCGCGCTGGGAGATCAGCCACGCGATCCGCCGGGTCAGCACCCGGGTCTTGCCCGACCCTGCTCCCGCGACGACCAGGAGGGGCGCCCCCTGGTGCTGCACGGCGGCCTTCTGGGGCTCGTTGAGCCCGTCGAGGAGCTCCTCGGTGCTCGGGCCACGTCGTTTCGTACGCGGCTCGTCGGCCGGCTGCGCCGAGGCGAAGGCCTCGAGGCCCGGAATGGTTGCGACAGGGGTCTGGTCAGGCGTACTCATGCTGCCTCCAGCCTAGGGGCTGGCACCGACAAGTCGCGGGTCGGCGGGCCCGTGGGGATCGTCAGGCAGCGACGTGCGCGGAGGACCAGAAGACCGCCACGCAGACGTTGATGATCGTCAGCCCGAAGATCGTCCAGTAGAGCCCGTCGGAGATCTTGGGCTTGCGCAGCTGCGACATCACCAGGCCGAGGATGACCAGGCCGATCACGAGCTTCACGCCGACCTTGGCGTGGTCGACCGGACCGTCGCCCATCTCGAGGACGCCGACGAGCAGCAGACCGGCGAGGAACGCGGTGCCGGAGCCATCGCGCATGAGGCCGTTGGCGACCTTGTCAGGGGCCTTGATCTGCACCAGCAGGCCGCCGAAGAGCGCCGCGAAGCCGAGCAGGTGAATGACGAGCAGGATGTGCCGCACGATCTCCATGGGCAAAGACTAGAGCCACCGCTTCGGAGCCCACCACGGGGTACCGCTTCGGCACGTTTTCGAACGATCACACGATTTTGGTCACATTCGCCTTGGGGAATTCGGCGGCGTCTGCCTACTCTCACCGTGACCGCCACCATCGCTCTCGGCTCCGCAAGGAGGATTCTGACGTGTCATCACCCAACCCGACCCTGCCCACCGGCGGGTCCAGACCGCTCGATCAGCTCCGCCAGACCATTCGCTTCGACGTACCGGCCTCGCTGGTCGTCTTTCTCGTGGCCGTGCCGCTCTCGCTCGGCATCGCCGTCGCCTCCGGTGCTCCTGTCGCCGCAGGCCTGATCGCCGCCGCAGCGGGCGGCATCGTCGCCGGCCTCTTCGGCGGCTCACCGCTACAGGTCAGCGGCCCGGCCGCGGGTCTCACCGTCGTCGTCGCAGAGACGGTCGCCGAGTTCGGATGGGAGGCGACCTGTGCGATCACGGTGATGGCCGGAATTCTCCAGGTCATCCTCGGCGCCACCCGGCTCGGGCGCTACGCGCTGGCGATCTCGCCGACCGTGGTCAGCGCGATGCTGGCCGCGATCGGGATCTCGATCGTCCTCGGCCAGCTCAACGTCGCCCTCGGCGGCCGCTCCCAGTCCAGCGCGTTCGAGAACCTCGAGCACATCGTCGGCAACGCGCAGGAGCCCAACATCCACGCCATCCTGGCCGGGCTCGGGGTGATCGGCATCCTGCTCGTCTGGCCGCGGCTCCCCCAGCGGGTCCGCGCGGTGCCCGGCCAACTGGTGGCCATCGTCGCGCTCACCCTGCTCGCCGCGGCATGGCTGCCCGGCGCCGAGCGCGTCGAGCTCGGTGGTGACCTGCTCGATGAGATCGGCTCGGTCGCGCTCCCGGAGGGCACCCCGCTCGCGGTGGCCGGCGCGGTCCTGACCGTCGCCCTGATCGCGAGCGTCGAGAGCCTGCTCTCGGCGGTTGCCGTGGACAAGCTGCACGGCGGCCCGCGCAGCAACCTCAACCGCGAGCTCGTCGGCCAGGGCCTGGCCAACTCCGCCTCTGGTGCCCTGGGTGGCCTCCCCGTCACCGGCGTCATCGTGCGCAGCTCGACCAACGTCGCCGCCGGAGCTCGCACCCGCGTGTCCGCGATCCTGCACGGCGTCTGGGTGCTCCTCTTCGCCCTCGTCCTGGTCGGACTCGTGGAGCAGATCCCGCTCGCCGCCTTGGCCGGGCTGCTGATCATGATGGGCACCGGCCTGGTCCGGCCCGCCGACATCTCCCAGGCGCACGCCCGCGGCGAGCTGTGGATCTATGGGCTCACCATCGCGGGAGTGCTAGCGCTCAACCTCATCGAGGGTGTTCTGATCGGGCTGGTCGCCGCTCTGGTCCTGGTGCTGTGGCGCCTGGTCCATGTACGGATCGACGTACGCCCGGCAGGCCTGGCCGCCGACGGCCGCGAGAAGTGGCTGGTCGAGGTGCACGGCAGCCTCTCGTTCCTGGCGACACCGAAGCTGGTGAGCAGGCTCGACGCGATCCCGGAGGGCCAGGTCGTCGAGCTCGACCTCCTCGTCGACTACCTCGACCCGGCCGGACGAGACCAGCTCGACCACTGGCGTGTCCGCTACGAGGCCGCCGGCGGCACCGTGCTCGTCGAGCACTCCGGACCGCACGGCGACGAGGCGCCCCGCCAGGAGCGCGCGCTCAAGGCGCCGCCAATCAGCCCCCGCGGTCTGCTGCCGTGGAGCGCCTGGCAGGACGTACGTGCCGACCGCACCGACGGACACCACCCGCTGGCCCTCGGCGTCCGGGAGTACCACCGCCGTCACGCCGCACCGCTGCGCCCGGTCTACGAGGGGCTCGCCGACGGCCAGGAACCGCACGCGGTCTTCCTGACCTGTGTCGACTCCCGGGTGGTGCCGAACCTGATCACGTCGAGCGGCCCGGGTGACCTGCTGACGGTCCGCACCATGGGCAACCTCGTGCCCGAACCCGGTAGCCCGGACAGCTCGGTCGCGGCGCCGATGCTCTTCGGCGTGGACGACCTCGGCATCAACACCGTCGTCGTCTGCGGCCACTCCCGCTGCGGGGCGATCACCTCGGCGCTGGAGAGCACGCGTGCCGGGGAAGTGCCCGCAGGTCCGGTCGGCGACTGGCTGCGTCACGCCACTCCGGCGATCCAGGAGTGGCAGGCCGGGCATCCGGTCGGCGCCGCAGCCGCCGCGGCCGGCCGGAGCGAGGTCGACCAGGTCTCCCAGGTCAACGTCGCGGTGATGATCGACCGTCTCGGGGAGCTCCTGGCAGGCCGGGACGTACGTCTCGTCGGGCTGTTCCTGGACATCTCCGACGGGACGCTTCAGATCCTGCGCGGGGACGGGTTCACGACGCTCACCGACGCCGAGACCGACGAGCTCGCCCACCTGATGGAGGCTCGCCCGCCGGAGCCGGCCTAGCCCTAGAGCAGGCGGCGGTCGTTGGCCCAGCGAGTGAGCTCGTGACGGCTCGACAGCTGCAGCTTGCGCAGCACGTTGGACATATGGGTTTCGACCGTCTTGATCGAGATGAACAGCTCGCCGGCGACCTCCTTGTAGGAGTAGCCGCGGGCGATGAGGCGCATCACCTCGCGCTCTCGTTCGGTCAGGCGGTCGAGATCCTCGTCGATGTCGGCGATGGCGATGGTGCCGGCGAAGGCGTCGAGCACGAATCCGGCCAGGCGCGGGGAGAAGACCGCATCTCCGCCGGAGACCCGCTGGATCGCCGCGACCAGCTCGGCGCCGGTGATCGTCTTGGTGACATAGCCGCGGGCACCGCCGCGGATGGTGCCGATGACGTCCTCGGCCGCGTCGGAGACCGACAGCGCGAGGTAGCGCGGCGAGCCGTCGACGGCAGGCGCCTTGCGCATCACCTCGACACCGCCGCCACCGGGAAGATGTACGTCGAGCAGCACCACGTCGGGCTTGCCCTCGGCGATCGCCTTGACCGCGGTGTCGACATCCTCGGCCTCCCCGACGATCCGGATCACCGGCGACCGGCTCAGCTCGGCGCGCACGCCGGTGCGGAACATCGCATGGTCGTCGACGATGACGACCTTGACCTCACTCATCGTCGTTCCTCTCCAGAATGTGTATTGCCGGTCCGCGGCTGCTTCAGCCGCACCTCGGTGCCCTCTCCCGGAGACGATCTCACCACAGCGCTGCCGCCGTGGCGCGACATCCGGTCGATGATGCTGTCGCGTACGCCATGCCGGTCGGCGGAGACCTCGTCGACGACGAAGCCGGCTCCCCGGTCGCGGACGAAGACCTCGAAGGACTCCTCCGTCGCCTCAGCGTAGACGTCGACCCGTCCGGTGCCGGCGTGCTTGGCGGCATTGGTGACCGCCTCGCGGGTGGCGGCGACGATCGGGCGCACCGTCTCGTCGAAGGGGCCGTCGCCGACGACCACCACGTCGACGGTCACGCCATGGGCGTCCTCGACCTCTGCGGTGGCCGCCTTCAGGGCGGCCGCGAACGTCTCGTCGGCCTCGGCCGGGGTCGAGAAGAGCCACTCCCGCAGGTCGCGCTCCTGGGCTCGGGCGAGCTTCTGCACCATCGCGGGATCGGCGGAGTTGCGCTGGATCAGGGCGAGAGTCTGGAGGACGGAGTCGTGCAGGTGAGCGGCCATGTCGGCGCGCTCCTGGCTCCGGATCCGCTCCTCGCGCTCGCTGCCCAGGTCGCTGGCGAGCTGGTGCATCCACGGCCCGACGACGAGGAAACCCGCCCCGAGCACGATCAGCCCGGCGATGATCAGCGCGGTGGCGTTGCCGAAGTCGAGCTGGCCGCCGGCGAGGATCACCGCGAAGAGCATCAGCCCGACGCCGACGCCGACCCGGACGTACGCCCGCCAGCCGCCCTTGCCGAAGACCATCCGCACCAGGTCGAGGCGTCCGGTGCCGTCGATCCAGCGCTCTCGCTGGGCGGCGTCGGCCTGGCGCCACAGCAGCGCGACGCCGGCGACGCCGAGCATCGCCGGCCAGATCAGCGCACCGGCACCGAGCACGGTGTCGAAGAGGACGACGGCGCCGAACCCGAGGGCGAGCAGCGCGATCGCCGGCCCCTTGTCGACGCCACCCGAACGCGCGGCCGGGCGCCGGCCACCGCGGGTCGCACTCTCCCCACCCGGCGTGGACTGCTCCAGGAGAGGCGCGGCCGGGATGAAGATCCACAGTGCGGCATAGAGCAGCACGCCGAAGCCGCTGAACACGGCGGTCACCACGAAGAACGCACGCACGGCGAGCACCGGCAGACCGAGGTGCTCGGCCAGGCCCGCGGCCACGCCGCCGATCACCGACGCGTCGGTGTCGCGGTAGGCGCGGCGTACTGCTGAAGCGGAGCCCGAAGCCATAGGCCCTGCTCGCTCCGGGGGCGGTGCCGGCAGCTCCGCCGTCGCATGGGTTGTCATCATGATGACATCCATCGTCACACCAACCGCGGGCGTGTGCCATGAGGATTCACCCTGATCCTTGCTCATCGAGAACTCAGGGCCGTCCCTGATGGTCTCCGTGGCGCGGAGGAGTCAGAGTAGGGGTGTGACGATCCCGCCCGAGGCGCCGCTGCCTCCTACCCCGGAGCCGCCAACGCCTGTCTCCGAGGCGCGCACCCGCCCCAGTGGCGAGCAGCTGCGCAACCTCAGTGGCCTGCGGCGTACGACCCATGCCTCCCCGGAGGGACGGCACATCGCCGGCGTCGCGGGTGGGATCGCACGCCACTCCGACGTCGACCCGTTGCTGGTGCGGGTGCTGCTGGTGGTTGCGGTGTTCTTCGGGGGCGCCGGCGGGATCGTGTACGTCGCGGCCTGGGTGCTGGTGCCCGAGGAGGGCGCCGAGGACGGGATGATCCCGGTCGGGCCACCTGCGCGCAACCTGCTGCTGTGGATCGCCGGCGGGATCGCGTCGATCTCGCTGCTCGGCGACGCGTTCGGGGACACCAGCGTCCCCTGGTTCTGGCTCGCGGTGCTCGGCGTGGTCGCGCTCTGGTACGCCAACCGCGGCAAGTGGGGCCGCAAGCGCGGCAAAGCTCCCATGCCCTCGGCCTCGTCGCCGGTCGACCCGAGCGAGAACGTTCCCGCAGGTCAGACACGCTATCTTCCGGCCCCGTGGGCTCCGGGGTCCTACGACCCGAACGCCCCGCTCACCCCGACCGGTCGTCGGCGCCCGCCGCTGCTGTTCGGCCGGGCCATCGCGGTTGCCGCCCTGGTGGTGGGCGTACTGGGGCTGCTCGATGTCGCGGACTGGGCGCCAGTGCCGACCAGCGCCTACCCGGCGGCACTGCTGGCCGTCTTCGGGGGCTTCCTCGTCCTCGGTGCCTTCTGGGGCCGGGCCGGCGGGCTGATCTTCCTCGGGCTGATGGCCCTCGTCGCGCTCCCCCTGACGATGATCGACCCCTCCACCCTGGAGACCGGCAGCAGCGTCGAGATCCACCCACGAAGCGTCGCGGCACTGGAGAGCTCTTATGTGGTCGACGCCGGCGCGATCGTCGTGGACATGAGCGCCATCGACCCGGCGACGCTCGATGGCCGCGATCTCGACATCACCAGCTCGTTCGGCGAGATCACCGTGATCGTCCCCGACGACGCCACCGTCGCGGTGGAGGCCAAGGTCGGCGGGCTGGGTGAGGCCCAGGTCTTCGACGAGACCCGCAGCGACATCGGCGGGTTTGCCCTGACCCGCACCCATGTCGCCGATGAGGAGGGCAGCGAGCCCGGCCTGGCCGACGACGCCGACCTCCGGGTGAGCGCCACGGCCGATGTCGGTGCGATCAACGTCTACGAGGAGAGCGACCCCAGGGCCGCACGCTTCATGGCCACGACCGAGAGGAGCACCCCATGAGCTACGACTACGCTCCCCCGCCACGCTTCGAGGACCAGGCCGTCGACGAGAAGCCCACCGGCCGGCACCCCGTCAACATCGGCCACCTGGTCATGGGGCTGGCCTTCCTGGCCTTCGTGGTCGTCTGGGCCCTGATCGTCACCGGAACGGTCGACATCGACAGCATCGAAGACCTCCGCTGGCTGCTCCCGCTCCCCTGGATCGTCGGCGGCTCCATCGGTCTCCTCGCCGCGCTGCTCAGGAAGAGCTGACTCTTTCGCGGGGTCGTTTGTCGTCTCAGCGGGATCGTTCCTTCGGGGTTGGGGTGGGCCGAGAAGTTCTTACGCGGCAGGTTGAGGTTGATGGGGTGGAACGGGGCGCTGTTGTGTCCCCACCATCACCGCCTGGCCCACGCACCCGGCGACATCCATGAGCGGCTACCGGATGGCACGATCCGGTTCACCCGCCGCCCCTGATCGACCGTTCAGGTGTCACACCACAGGGCCTGCCCATCAGGCCCTGACGATCTCAAACGCTGACCGTTCTCAGCTCACGCTGAAGCCGTCCGTCCATGCGCCTGACGGACGTTGCGGCCAGCCCTCTGGCTTCCACACCGCCATTTCCCACTCGCAGGGACAACTCCCCACCGCAGTGAAGGATCCCCACGCTCCGGACAGTGGGGAACGTCCGCCTATGTGGGGATCTGTTCGGATGAGTGGGAGCTCGTGACTCTGTCGCACCGAAACCCGACCCAACCAAAGCGACGGCTCGCTTGTGAACGATTCACAAGGTCACGCCCACTGCCATAGGCACGCACAGGGCACGGCAGCCGCGCACGACCAGCCACGGGCCCCAAGCCCGTGCCCAACTGAAACCGCTGCGCCACACTCTCGCCGCCGACCCGATACAGGCGAAATCTTTCTCGATCGGGCGCCGGGTCAAGGATCGCCGGAGGCGACCGGCGAAGCCGGCGGGCGAAGCCCGTCCTTGACGCGGTGCATGATCGAGAAACAATCGAACCAAGGGTCGGCGGCGAACCCTGAAACGAAGCCACGGCCACCTCCGCGCACCCTCCCGAGACCAACCAGGACTCGACACGAGTCAGCCCCAGAAGACGACCGGCAAGCTAGGAGACGCTGGAGATCTCCCCCGCCCACCGCCCGATCAGCTCGGCCTCATGCGGAGGCGGTCCGGGGAGGCGGCGGCTGGCTGCCTCGGCGCGCAGACCGTCGCAGACGAGGGCGAGGTAGCGGCGGCGCAGGGCGGCGCTTCGTACGTCATCTCCTACGTCGATGCGGCCGATCTGCTCGAGGAGGACGGTGATGTCGGCGCGGGTGACGTCGGGGCGGAGGATGCCGCTGCCACGGGCACCGCGCAGGAGGCGGTTGGTGGTGTGGACGGCGAGTTTGTCCAGGTCACGCAGGCCCTGGTCGAAGGTGACCTCGTCGCGCAGGGCGAGGGTGAGCCGCGGGAGGCCGTCGTCGAGAACCTGGCGCAGGAAGCCCGTGAACGCGTGCCACGGATCGTCGGTGTCGCTCAGAGCCGCCTCCGCGAACGCGATGAAGCGGCGGTAGTTGTCGGCGGCGACCGCCCGCAGCAGCGCCTGCTTGTTGGCGTAGCGGCGGTAGAGCCCGGCGACCCCCATGCCGGCCTCCTCGGCGACCGCGGCCATCGTCGCGCGGGGGTCCCTGAGCAGGACCTCCCGAGCAGCGATCAGGACCGCGCGGTCCGCGTTGAGGGGCGGCATGCCCCACACCCTACGTGCGGGCGCCAGACTCAGGCGGTATGTGCCTGTGTGATGTCGGCCAATGCGGCGATCGGACGGTTCGGGTAGTCGGCGAACACCCCGTCGACGCCAGCCTCGAAGAGGCGATTCGCCTGGTCACGTCCTGCTTTCAGGGTCCACACGAAGACCTTCAGGTCGTGCCGGTGGGCCTCGTCGGCCAAGCCGGTGGGCGGCTGCCCCTTCTTGCGGACCATCGACTTCTTGGGGCCGATGGCCTGGGCGTACGTCGCGATCTCCGCGCAGTCGACAGCACCCCACTTCTTGTCGACCAGCTGTACCAGCGGAAGGTCGGTGCGGGTGCCCATCTCTCGTACCCACGCCTCGTCGAAGCTCTGCAGCCACAGCCGCTGGGTTGGCAGGCCCGGAAGGCTGTTCCAGCCGTCGACGCCGTGGTCGGCGAGGGTCTGCAGCAGGGTCTCGGTGACGGGGAGGCCGATGGAGGCGAAGTACGTCGGGTGCTTGACCTCGACGTGCAGCCCTACCCGCCGCCCGCGGCGCTGCGACTCGTCGGCGACGAGCAGCAGCAGCGTGTCGAGGGTGATGATCGGCTGGCTCGTCGTCGGCGCCCCGAGGCTGAGCAGCTCGGAGAAGGTGAAGTCCTCGGTGAACCAGCCGGTCCACTTCTTGCCGCTGATGACCTTGGTCGTACGCCGCTCCGCGAACTCCGGGTGCGAGGCCACGTCCGTGGTGCGGGTGAGCTCGTTCTCGTGGCGGAGCACCATCACTCCGTCGCTCGTCATCACCACGTCGGTCTCGAGCGCGTCCACGCCCTGGCGCAGCGCCAGACGGTAGGACTCCAGCGAGTGCTCCGGCAGATAGCCAGGTGCTCCGCGATGGCCGATCACAAGGGGGCGGTGGGCCGATGCCATGGCGTCAAGCGTGCGTGCCGGCAGCGACGCCGCGGCGGGCGCAATGTGAATGGGACGTTACGAGCGGCGGGCCGTTCGGTCGGAGATCCATTTGACCTGAACCGAGGTCCAGGTCGGAGGCTTGCACCATGAGTGAGCAAGAAGCGCAGTTCGGCATCGGCGAGGTCGCCGCGCGTACCGGCCTCGAGCCCGACACACTGCGGTACTTCGAGAGGCAGGGGATCTTGCCTGCCCCGCGGCGTGACACTTCTGGGCGTCGTCAGTACGTGGCGGCCGATGTCGACCTGATCCGCATGCTGGTCCACCTACGCGAAACAGGAATGCCCCTGGCCGACATCGCGCAGTTCACCGGAGCCGACGCCGAGGTCAGCGACCCGTCGCGGTTGCGGCTGGAGCTGCTCACCGCGCATCGCCGTCGTGTCGAAGAACGCCGTGAGGCGTTGGACCGGGCCCTCGAGGTGATCAGCCGCAAGATCGCGGACTACACCGATCAGGCAACCGGCTCGATGAACGTCTTCGAGCGGCCTGATACGGGGATCACCTACAGCGTCCAGGGGAAGGGGCCGCTGCTCTTCCTCGTAGGAGCGCCGGCAGGGCGAGCTGGGTTCGCAGCTCTCGCGGAGGAGCTGGCGGGGCAGTTCACCGTCGTCACCCATGATCCTCGCGGAATCGGGGCCAGTCGCGCGACGCCTGGAATGGCCGCGCCAACGCCCGAAGTCCTCGCTGGAGACCTTGCTGCACTCGTCGACGCATTCACCGGTGAGCCGGCGATCTTCGTCGGTACGAGCGGCGGAGCTGTGACCCTTCTCGAGCTGGCCAAGCAGCATCCCGAGATCATCGGATCGGCCGTGCTGCACGAGCCGCCCCTGGTCACTCTCCTGGACGATTCCACCCTCGCTGAGCGCGCTGCAGCGGCGTTCGCCGTCGCGACGACTGATCCTCAGCGAGCCGTGCAGGAGTTCTTCGACCTCAGCGGCGCCGCCCACCACACAGGCCGGGACCAGGTGCCTCCCGCGCATTTCGCGCTGCCGGACCTATCGACCGAGGAGCTCGACAAGAACCGCTATTTCCTCGGCCAGATGGCCGGCCCCAGCGTCTTCTACGAGCCCGACATCGAGGCAGTACGTCGAGCCCGACTGACCGTGTGCGCCGGCACGTTGAGCCATCACCAGATGGCGCGTCGGGCGGCCCACGCCCTGGCCGCTCTGCTGCGTCAACCCTTGATCGACATGCCCGGCAACCACGTGGGCGCAAGTGCGGTCCCGGCAGAGTTCGCCCGCGCTCTCGTGCCGCTGCTCGAGCTCTGAGCACACGGGACAGGGATCAGGGGGTGTCCTCGCCGGACCAGACGACGTTCTCGCGGATCAGCCGGGCCGGGACTCCGGCCACGGCCGTACGCGGCTCGACCTTCTGGTTGCGGACCATCGCGCGCATGCCGACGACGGCACCGTCACCGATCTCGGCGTGACCGGTGACGATCACGTCGCGGCCGAGCCAGACGTGCTCGCCGAAGCGGATGTTGGCGCCGTACGGATTGATCCGCTGCCCCGTCTCAGCGTCCTCGAGCCGGTGCATGTCGTCGGTGGCGACGTAGACGTTGGCCGCCCAGAGCTGGTCGCGGGCAGCCACGATCGAGCCACCGTTGCGGGCATCGATCTGGGCGCGCGAGGTCGCGACGAGGCCACCGGAGAGGATCACCGCCGAACCGCCGCCGCAGTAGATCTCGCCCCAGACCATGCTCGTGTCCGGGCCGATGAAGATGGTCGGCGAGTCACCGCCGACCAGCAGCGCCTGCATCGAGGTGATGTCGGTCGCGACCACGATCAGCGCGTCGGAGAACGGGTAGAACCCGAGCAGCTCGATCAGCCGCTCGTCGAGCGGGAACCCGTCGCGCAGGTAGAGCGCGTTGCCGCCCTCGTGCCACCACTCCGGCAACGGCCCGGTGATCTCGCTCAGCTCGAGCCCGACAAGCACCTCCGGCTCAAGCCCCGCGGCGATGAGCCGCTCCCGATGTACGTCGGTGAGCGGCTCACCCCTGGTCCAGGACATGCCGGGAACCTTAACCCGGTCAGCTCGGGTACATCCCACTGGTCACGTTGAGCCAGGTGCCGGTGATCGCGCCGGCGCCGTCGGAGGCGAGGAAGGTCGCGGTGTCGGCGACCTCCTTCAGCCGCGGCGACCGCTTGGTCATCCGTAGGCCGTCGAGGTTCGCCCGGATCCCGTCGAGGGCCTCTTCCGGGAGCGGCGTCCCGAGGACCCGCTCGAACTTCTCCGCGGTGAAGGTCTCAGTGATCCCGGCGGTCCAGATCCCCACGACGCGTACGCCGGAGGGCCCGACCTCCGCGGCGAGATCGCGGACCAGCGCGTCGAGGGCGCCGTCGGCGGCGCTGGTCCCGCCCATGCCGGGCGCCGAGCCGCGCGCGGAGCCGGAGTCGAGCGCCAGCACGACACCGCGACCCTGCTTCACCATCTGCCGGGCGGCCGCGCGGGCGGTGTGGAAGGAGCCGGCGATGCCGCGTACGACCGGCTGGGTGTAGTCGGCGGCCGAGATCTCCAGCAGCGCCTGCCCCTGGATGTCGCCGCGGTCGGCGACGTTGAACGAGATGTCGAGCGAGCCGGTCTCGGCGACGACCCGCTCGACGAAGGCGACCACGGCGTCCTCGTCGAGGATGTCGACCACGCCGTAGCCGGCCGCGCCGACCTCCTCGGCCCTGGCCGCGAGAGTGACCTCGGTGCGGCCGGCGAGGTAGACCTTGGCGCCCGCCTCAGCGAAGACCTTCGCGGTCGTCGAGCCGATGTCGCCCGCGCCGCCCCAGACGATGGCGGTGCGGTCCTGAAGCTGTGCGTTCATGATGTCTCCTGAGCTGTCGTCGCGCACCTGGTGTGCGTGATCTGCCCGTTAGGACGTACGCCGCGCCAGCAACTCATCGGGTAGCCGCAAACTTTTTCAGGTCAGCGCCTGCGGGAGCCCGAAGGCGGGGAAGAGGTGCGGCTCGAAGGTGGTGATCTGGGCGAGCCGGTCGTCGACGATCCGGAGCACGTCGAGCGTCTGCGGGCGGTAGATCGTGGTGCCCGGGCGGCGTACGTAGCCCGCGACCGCGGGCATCCGGTTGGCGCTCGCCGGGATGAACTTCCATTCACCCAGGTAGGTCGGCGAGGACGGGTCGAGGTTGGGCAGCACGAACGACAGCAGCGCGTCGCGGGTGGTGAACCAGAACGGGTTCGGCGGCATGGTCAGCACGGCGTCGCTGGTCAGCAGGTCGGCGATGCCCTCGCGCCAGTTGCTCGTCCCCGCCGCGATATAGGCGTCGATGACCTTCCGCTCCTCCTCGGTCGGCCCCTCGGTACGCCAGGTCGAACGGTCCTCGGGCAGATGTCGGCGCAGGGCGGGCTTGGCCCGCTGGAGCAGCGAGTTCACGGTGGCGACGGTGACGTCGAGCGCGGCCGCGGTCTCGGCGGCCGACCAGCCGAGCACCTCGCGGAAGACGAACACCGCCCGCTGCTGCGGGGTCAGGTGCTGGATCGCGGTGAGGAAGACCAGCTCGATCGTCTCCCGCGCGACCGCCTCCTCCTCCGGGCGCTCCGGCTCGAGCAGCGAGTCGGGGAACGGCTGCAGCCACTCGAGCAGCTCCGGGGGCTCACCGGTGCCGTGGTCGAACCCCGGCAGGGCGGCGTACGTCCTCGGCCGCCGTTCGTTTCGGCGCAGGAAGTCGAGGCAGGTGTTGGTCGCGATCCGATAGAGCCACGCCCGCATCGCCTCGGGGTCGGTCAGCTGGTCGCGCCGCTCCCACGCCTTGACCAGGGTCTCCTGCACCAGGTCCTCGGCCTCGTCGAAGCTCGCCACCATCCGGTAGCAGTGCACTCGCAGCTCGCGCCGGTGCTTCTCGGCTGCGTCCACGAACGGGTCGACCATCAGGCTCATGCCGGTGAGCGTAGGCCCTGCCGACCGCACCGGGAACGAAATTCGCAACCGACCTCAAACAAGTGCAACGCAAAACATTCACACGGCGTATCACGTATGTGGGGCGGTCCTCCCAGGGCCCCGGTTCTGATTCCCGGCCGGGGCCCTGGCCATGCTCCGGCCCAGCTCAGCCGAGAGCGCGGAGCTTGGGGAGGATCTCCTCGCCGTAGAGCTTGAGGAACTTCGCCTGGTCCGGGCCCGGGGCGTGGAAGACCAGGTGGGTGAAGCCCATGTCGAGGTATTCCTTGATCCGGGCGACGTGCTCGTCGGGGTCGGTCGACACGATGAACCGCTTGGCGGTCGCCTCGGTCGGGAGCGCGTCGGCGAGACGCTGCATCTCGACCGGGTCCTCGACAGAGTGCTTCTGCTCCGGAGTGAGACCGAGGGCGCCCCAGAAGCGGGTGGCCTCCATCGCCTGCTCCAGGTCGTGGTCGAAGGAGACCTTGACCTCGATCATCATGTCCACGTCCTCCGGCTTGCGCTCGGAGAGCTCGATGCCGGTCCGTACGGCCGGGAGCAACGTCTCGGTGTAGAGCTCGGCGCCCTTGCCGGAGGTGGTGATGTAGCCGTCACCGGCGCGGCCGGCGTACTTGGTCGCGGCCGGGCCGCTGCCGGCCAGGTAGATCGGGACCGGCGTCGACGGCTTGTCGTAGATGGTCGCCCGGTCGAGCTGGTAGTAGTCGCCCTCGAAGGTGACCCGGTCCTCGGACCAGAGCTTCTTGATCACCCGCACGGCCTCGCGGAACCGCGCGAAGCGCACCTTGCCCTCGGGCCACTCGATGCCCAGCGGGGCCTCGTTCATCGCCTCACCGGTGCCCATCCCGAGCACGACGCGGTCGGGGAAGAGCGAGCCCAGGGTCGCGAAGGACTGCGCCACGATCGCCGGGTGGTAGCGGAAGGTCGGGGTGAGCACCGAGGTGCCCATCACGATCCGCTCCGTGCGCGCACCGAGCGCGCCCAGCCAGGTCATCGCGAACGGCGCGTGACCGCCGTCGTGTCTCCAGGGCTGGAGATGGTCGGAGATGAAGACCGAGTCGAAACCCTGCTCCTCCGCCATCACGCCGTAGTTCAGCAGCTCCGTGGGTGCGAACTGCTCGTTGGACGCCTTGTATCCGAACCTGATCTCCGTCACACGGTCACGGTAGCCTCCTCGGCATGAAGCTTGCGATGCCCTTGACCTACTTCGGCAACCCCCGCGAGACCGCAGACCAGGTCGTCGGCCTGGAGAAGGCGGGGCTCGACCAGCTCTGGGTCGCCGAGCCGTACGGCTTCGACGCGGTCTCGCTGCTCGGCTACCTGGCCGCGAAGACCGAGAGGGTCGAGCTCGGCGCGGGCATCCTCAACATCTACAGCCGTACGCCGGGAGCGCTGCTCCAGACTGCGGCCGGACTCGACAACGTCTCCGAAGGCCGCGCGATCCTGGGCCTGGGCGCGAGCGGGCCTCAGGTCATCGAGGGCTTCCACGGGGTGGCGTACGACAAGCCGTTGACGCGCACCCGCGAGATCATCGCGCTGCTGCGCGCCGGGCTGCGGGGCGAGCGGCTGAAGAGCGACGGTCTCTACAAGATCCCGCTGCCGGCCGACCAGGGCACCGGCCTCGGCAAGCCGCTCAAGCTGCTCAACAAGCCCGAGCGTGCCGACACCCCGCTGTGGGTGGCCGCGCTGGGCGACAACAACGTCGCCATGACCGCCGAGGTCGCCGACGGCTGGCTGCCGTTCCAGTTCCTGCCCGACAAGGCTCGCGACGTCTGGGGCGAGGCGCTCGACAAGGGCCTGGCCAAGCGCTCGGCCGACCTGAAGCCGCTGGAGATCTCCGCGGGCGGTCTGCTCGCGATCACCGACGACCCCGACGAGGCCAAGCGCCACCGCGACACGATGCGCGGACTGCTGGCGCTGTACGTCGGCGGCATGGGCGCCCGCGGCAAGAACTTCTACAACGACATGGCCGT
>NZ_JBEZZS010000023.1:0-92034 GCF_040639295.1 Nocardioides sp. NPDC023903
CACGGACGCCGTGATCAGGGCGCGCACGGACAGCCCCCGGCTCGGCGGGGGCGGTGTGGTCCCGGGAGGCTGAGGGTCAGTCGTCGTCATGGCGACTCGGCGCTTGCTGCGTCAGAAGGACGGGATCCAGTCGAAGGTGTCGGGGTTGGGGCCGGAGCGGCCGGACTCGCCCTTGTCGAGAGCCGCGAGGGCGGCGACCTGGTCGTCGGTCAGCTCGAAGTCGAAGATCGCCAGGTTCTCCTCGAGCCGCTCGCGGCGTACGGACTTGGGGAAGACGATGTCGCCGCGGTCGATCTGCCAGCGGAGCAGGACCTGGGCGGGCGACTTGCCGTGGGCGGAGGCGATCTCGGCGACCACCGGGTCGGTGAGCTCACCGCCGCCCTGTCCGAGCGGGGACCACGACTCGACCTTCGCGCCGTGGGCCAGGGTGGCGGCACGAGCGGCCTCGTTGGCGAAGTAGGGGTGGACCTCGATCTGGTTGACCGCGGGGGCCACGCCCGTCTCGGCGACGATCTTGTCGAGGTGGTCGGGCTGGAAGTTGGAGACGCCGACGGAGGTGGTCAGACCCGCCTCGCGGAGGCCGACGAGGGCCTCCCAGGTCTTCGCGTACGTCCCGTCGTACTGCGTCGGCAGCGGCCAGTGGATCAGGAACAGGTCGACGCGGTCCAGGCCGAGCAGCTCGAGCGACCTCTCCAGCGATGCCTTGGCCTTGGCCGGGTCGTGCTGGGAGTTGTTGAGCTTGGTGGTGACGTAGAGGTCCTCGCGGGCGAGGCCGGCGCTCTTCAGCGCGGCGCCGACTCCGGCCTCGTTCTGGTACATCTGCGCGGTGTCGATGTGGCGGTAGCCGACCTCGAGAGCCTGGCTCACCACCTGCTCGGTCTCGTCCTGGGGGACCTGCCAGACGCCGAGACCGAACTGCGGGATCGAAGTGCCGTCATTGAGCTTGATCGTGGGAACCGTCATACCCACATACAACCAAGCGTCCAATGGCCTATTCCATCCTCGGCTCCGCCTCAGCCGATCGTCACGGTCACCACGTTGGAGTAGGTGCCGGTGTCGATGTCCTTCATCCGGAACTTGTGCTTCCCGACCCGGCCGGACTGGATCGGGGTGGAGAACTGCTCGCCGGTGACCGGTACGTCCGGGATCCCGAAATCCTCCCAGCCCTGACCGTCGTTGCGCTCCAGGCGGAGGATCGCGCCCTCACCGCCGGGGTAGATCCCGGTGAGATCGATCCGCTCCATCGGCTCCGCCGCGACGGTGCCGGCCTGGAGGGTGATCTCCTTCGCCGGCTTCTCCACGACCGACTTGGAGGGCGACGGGCTCGTGGAGGCCGTGCCCGCCTGCTTCTCCGGAGCGCTCGTGGGCGACGCGTTGAGCGTGATCGCCGGACCGCTCGCGGTCTTGGTCGGCTTCGGCGACGGCGCGTAGAGCGAGGCGCCGGCGTCCGGGTCGGTGGCCTGGTCGTCGGCGGAACCGCCGCCACCGAGCCCCAGGATGTTGGCACCGACAAACATCGCGATCCCGACGATCAGCCCCACCCCCACCGCGACCGCCACGAGCGCCGTGACTCCGGCTGCGATCGGGTGCTGCCCGCCCTGCTTCACATCTGCTCCTCGACCCGCCTGTGGTGATGGTGACAATTCAGCCACACGTTGCTATCGGGCACCACAAGTTCAGCTGATCAGCTGCTGTCGGCGCGCAATAGCGGCCGCCTCCGTGCGGCTCCCGGCGCCCAGCTTGCCGAGGATGTTGGAGACGTGCACGGAAACCGTCTTCGTGGAGATGAACAGCTGCTTGCCGATCTCGCCGTTGCTGCGTCCCGCGGCCACCAGTGTCAGGATCTCGCTCTCCCGCGGCGTCAGCGACGTCGACGTCGCCTGCTGCTGCTTGACCGCCGTCGCGCCGAGCGATCTCAGCTCGTCGAGCAACGGCTGCAGCCCGAGCCGCTTCGCGGTCGTCCGGGCCTTGTCGGCGGTCACCCGCGATCCGGCCACGTCACCCGTGGCCCGCTGGATGGTGGCGTACGTCGTCCGGACCGCGGCCAGACCTGGAACATCGCCGTAGGCCTCCACCTGCTGCTCGGCGCGCTCCCATGCCGCCAGCAGCGACTCCTGGGGCGGGGCTTCGATGCCGGCCAGCCAGTGGACGCGGAGCACCTCCGCCTCCAGCCGGGCGGTCCAGGAGCGGCCCTCCGGGCCCCACTCTCCAGGCTCGTACTGCGCGACCACCTGCTCGCCGTCGCTGTGCAGCCCGTCGACAGCCTCCACCAACGCGGGCCAGCGCGCCGCCGGCAGAGAGGGCAGCATCTGCGCGATCCCTGAGGCGGCCACGACCGCCAACCGCACCCGGCCGCCGAACCACTCGGTCCAGAACTGGGAGAGGGTCTCGACCGCGTCCGCGTAGACCTTGAGCACTCCCTCGGGATCGCCGGCACGGGCCCGCGCGGTCATCTCCACGACCGAGCCGTAGAGGGCGATCAGGCCCTCCTGCGTCCAGAACGGTCGCAACGCGTTGGCGGCCTCACCGACCGATGCCCCCTGCGCCTGCTCCATCATCATCCGGAGCATGTCGAGGAGCGCGACCGGGATCGGCGGTGCGTCGGGCAGGTTGCCGCCGGTCAGCGTGAGCGCCTCGTCCCACTCCCCCAGGACCATCTGGATCCGGACGATGTCGGAGCGGGCCCCGGCAACGTAGGGCGACCACTGCAGCGACTCCCCGCCGGCCTCGTCGATCACCGCCCTGAACCACCTCAGCGCCTCAGGGTAGTCGCCGGCCTCGTCATAAGAGCGGCCGAGCGTGTAGAGCCCCCGGCTGACGGCGTACGTCGATCCGACCTGCCGCGCCTGGTCGATCGTCTCGCGCAGCACCTGCCGGAAGCCCTCGACCTTGTCGCCACCACCGCGGCCGGTGCGGACCTTGAGCATCGACAGGCTGGTGGCCATGTCGGAGGCGAGCTTGGAGAGGCTGTGCCGCTCGGCGATCTCGATGCCCTCCAGCCCGACGGCCTCGGCCTCCTCGCTGCGACGGTAGGTCACCAGGGTGCGGGTGCGCACGGCCAGGACGGAGCACCGCACCTTCGGCTCGGCGTCGGCCGGGAGCGCGACCATCGCGTCGTGGGAGTAGGTGAGCGGGTCGCCGTTCTCCATGAGGAGGGCCGCCTCGGCTCGGGTCGCGAGCAGCAGCGCCCGGCCCACCGACGGACCGGCCGAAATGGCGTCAAGCCGCTCGGCCAGGATCGCGTCGGCGCGCGATGGCAGCCCGGCGAGGATGAGGGTATCGGCGGCGCGCTCGTAGACCCGGTCCAGGTTGACCGCGGCCGCCTTGGTGACCTTCGGGTCGGCGGCCAGGCCCAATGCCTTCTCGTAGTGATGGGCCGCCTCGCCCACACCACTGACGCTGCGGGCCTCCTCGGCCGCGGCGATGCGTGCTCGCAGCGCGGTCGCCAGGTCGCCGGCGTGCTTGGCGTGCAGCGCGAGCTCCGCGGCGGCCCCCAGGCCGGGCGTCTCCTTCAGCACCTCGGCGAACCGGGCGTGCAGACGCACCCGCTCGCCGGGCAGCAGGTCGTCGTAGACCGCCTCGGCGAGCAGCGCGTGGCGGAACGTGTAGCGGGAGCCGGTCGGCTCGAGCACCTTCTGCTCGACCGCGGTGCGCAGCGCGTCGTCGAGCTCGTCGGTCTTCATCTCGGTCACCGCGGCGAGCAGCTCGTGGGTGACCCGTCGGCCCGCGATGCTCGCCGTGCGGACCACGTTCCGGGCCGAGCCGTCGAGCCGGTCCAGACGCACCAGCAGCAGGTCGGCGAGGTCAACCGGGAGGTCCTCGTCGCAGCCGGCCTGGACCAGCTCCTCGACGAAGAACGCGTTGCCCTCGGCGCGACGTACGACTCGCTCGGCGTCGACCTTGCCGGGGGCCAGCTCGTGGACCAGCAGTCGCACCGAGTCGTCGGAGAGCGGCTCGAGGACGATCCGCTCGACGTCGGGCAGGCGGCCCCACTCGCCGACCTGGCGGCGCAGCGGGTGGCGGCGGTGGATGTCGTCGGCGCGGTAGGACGCGACCATCGCGACGGGGCCGACGTAGGGCCGGGTGAAGAGGTAGGTCAGCAGGTCGCGGGTGGACTGGTCGGCCCAGTGGGTGTCCTCGACCACGACCAGCAGCGGCGCCTTCTCGGCGGCCGCCTCGAAGAGGGTGTGGACGGCGTCGAAGAGCTGCCCGCGGTCGGTGCCGGTCGGAGCGGCTCCCTGGTTGGCGCCCATCACGCGGCGTACGGGCCTCAGCCTGGCCAGTGCCGGGTAGTCGGCCGCCACCCGCTCGACGACGTCGGGCAGGTCCGCGACGATGCGGTCGAGGATCTCCGAGAACGGCATGTACGCCACGGCGCTCTCGCCGAAGTCGACGCAGTGTCCCGCGTGCACCTGCCAGCCGTCGGAGACGGCACTGTCGCGCAGCGCGGTGAGCAGGCGCGTCTTCCCGACGCCGGCGTCGCCGGCGAGGAGCACGTGCTGGCGCCGGGCCTCGGTGGTCGAGGCGACTCCGAGCAGCCCGGTGAGGGTCCGCAACTCAGGGTCGCGGCCTACGAATGACCGAGCACTTTGCGCCATGTCCCCTATCATCGCGCCTCCGGGCCCGGGATTCTCCCGCATTACCGACCTCCGAGGACTCAGTTGTGTATCGAGTCCATCCGGCGCGGACGGCGGCGCTTCACCTGGCGGGCGAGCCGGTCGGCCGCGGTCGCGCGGCGAATGGTCTGCTGGCGGTAGGCCAGCTCGGCGTCGTAGCTGATCTGGTTGGTGTAAGTCATGCATCAAGCCTCTGCCCCTGAGGTAGCACCACGCATGAGGCGGCTGCCTTAGGCGTACGTCAGGGGTGCCTCATTCGGCCGTGATGAGCGTCACTCCACCAGCCCCTGGCGGCGTCCGATGGCCGCGGCCTCGGTGCGCCCGGAGGCGCCGAGCTTGGCCAGGATGTTGGAGACGTGGACGGAGACGGTCTTGGTCGAGATGAACAGCTGCTTGCCGATCTCGCCGTTGCTGCGCCCGGCCGCGACCAGAGCGAGGATCTCGCTCTCCCGGGCGGTCAGCTGGCCGGAGGGACCGGCTGTCGACCGCTGCGGCGTGGTGCCGAGGGTGAGCAGGTGGTCGAGAAGCGGTCGAGCGCCGAGCCGCTTCGCCGCGTCCCTGGCCTGATCAGCCAGTACACGAGCGCCGGCGGTGTCGCCGCCGGCCCGCAGGATCTCGGCGAGCCGGACCCGCGACCAGGCGAGCTCGTGGACGTGCGGATAGGCCTCGAAGGCGGCCACGGTCTCGCGCCACGCCTCGACGAGCTCGGCCTGTTCGGGTACAGAGACGCCGGCCAGCCAGTGGGCGCGGAGCCCCTCGGCCCGCAGCCGCGCCGACCACGCCTGCCCCTCCAGCCCCCACGGTTGCTCCGTCTCGACGGGTCGCGTGCCCGCCTCGAGGATGCGGTCCACCTGCGCCATCACCTGCGGGCGCGCCCCGACGGGGAGGTCCGGGACGGCGGAGCCGATCGCACCTACGGCGATCGCCGAGAGCCGGGCGTGGGCGCCGAACCACTTTCCCCAGCCGGTGGTGAGAGCCGCGACACCGGCGTCGTAGCCCTCGATCGCCCCGTCGATGTCGCCACGAGCCGCGGCGGCCCTGATCTCCACCGGCGCCGACTCGCTGGCGGTCGCCACCTCCTGCTTCCACGACGGCCGCAGGCGCCGTGCCTCGGCGCCGACGTCGGCGCCGCGGGCCTGCTCGATCATCAGCCGCTTGGACTCCAGCCACGGCCACAGCGCCGGCGGGATGCCGTACGCGTCGGTCAGCGCGAGCGCCTCGTCCCATCGGCCGGTGATGTGGAGATGGTCGAGCCAGGCGATCCGGGCGTCGAAGGCGTACGGCGCCCAGGGGACGCCCCGCTCCACGCTGAGCTCGAAGGCGCTGCGGTAGCTCTCGCCGGCCTCGTCGAGACGGTCGGCCGCGTCGAGGGCGAAAGCCAGCTGGAGCCGGGCGCGAAACTCCGGGTGCAGCGCGCCGACCTTGGCGGCCCGCGCTACAGCCGTACGCAGCGGCTCGATCCAGAGCTGAGGCGGCCGCCCCCACGACCCGGCCAGCGTCGCCGCGACCTCCGCGGCGAGGCCCGTCCGGCCGAGCTCCTCGGCCAGCGCCAGCGCCTCCCGGCCGGCCTTCTCGGCGTCGTCGTAGCGGCGGTAGATCATCAGCGACCGGGCGTATGCGGCGAGTAGTCGCGCGCGCACCAACGGTGGGGCGTCCTCGGGCAGCTCGGCCACCGCCTTCTCCGCGAGCGCCCCCACCCGGACATCGTTGACGTAGGCGAAGCTGGTCTCGATCTCGACCGTCATCAGCTGCGCACGCCACAGACCGGGCGCGTCGGCCGGGAGCGATTCTCGCTGTTCACGGGCCAGTTTCCCGGCCCGGTCGGCGTGCCCGGCGGCCACCATCGCGTCGCTGGCCTTGACCACCAGGTCGACGAGGCGCTGGGTGTCACGCTCGGAGTCGGCACGACCGGCCAGCTGGGCGATCGCCTGCTGATAGTGCTGGGAGGCCTCGTCGGGACCACCGGCGGCAGCCGCCTCGTCCCCGGCGGCGATACCGGCGGTGAGCGCGGTCTCGTGGTCGCCGGCGAGACGGGCGTGGCGCGCGAGGCCGGCCGCGCTGCCAGTCGTGATGTCGCGGCTCAGCGCCTCGACGTACCGCTGATGGAGCCGGACCCGCTCGCCCGGCAGCAGGTCGTCATAGACCGCCTCGCCGAGCAGCGCGTGCCGAAAGACGTAGTAGCCGTCATCGCGCGGCACCAGGATCGCGCGCTCGATCGCCTGCCTCAGCCCGGCGTCGAGGGTGGCGCGGTTCAGACCGGCGACGGCCTCGAGGAGCTCGTCGCTGACGTCGCGCCCGGCGGCGCTGGCGGTGTCGACCACCTCACGCGCGGTCGCGTCGAGCTGGTCCAGCCGGATCAGGAGCAGGTCGGCGAGGTCCCAGGGCAGCTCGTCGGCGCCGGCGGCCTGCACCAGCTCCTCGACGAAGAAGGCGTTGCCGTCGGCGCGACGTACGACGCTCTCGACGTCGACCCCGTCGGCGAGCTCACCGGCGAGCTCGCCGACCAGGACGCGTACGTCATCGTCCGAGAGCCTGCCGAGGTGGAACCGCTCGACCGAGGGCAGCCGGGTCCACTCGGCGAGCTGGCGGCGCAGCGGGTGGCGGCGGTGGAGGTCGTCGGCGCGGTAGGAAGCGAGGATCGTGACCGGGCCGTCGAACGGCCGGGTGAAGAGGAAGGTCAGCAGGTCACGGGTGGACTGGTCGGCCCAGTGGGTGTCCTCGACCACGACCAGCAGCGGCGCCTTCTCGGCCGCGCGCTCCAGGAGTGCGTGGATCGCGGCGAAGAGGTTGCCCCGGTCGAGCGCCTCCTGGACGGCGGTGTCAGCCCCGCCGAGCGCACGGGCCACGGGCGCCATCCGCAGGAGCGCCGGATGTACGTCGGCGACCTGGGCGACCACGTCGGGCAGCGCGGTGGTGATGTTGTCGAGGATCTCGGTGAAGGGCAGGTAGGCCTCGGCGCTGTCACCGAAGTCGAGGCAGTGGCCGACCAGCACCTGCCGACCGTCGGCAGCGGCACGGCCGCGGAGCTCGCGCAGGATCCGGGTCTTCCCGACACCGGCGTCGCCCGCGAGGAGGACGTGCCTGCGCCCGCCCGGCTGCATGGCGCCGTCCAATCCAGCCAGCCCCGCCAGCATCTCCAGGTCGGCGTCACGCCCGACCAGCCTCTCGGCACTCTGCGCCATGGACGCAATCATCGCGCCTCCCGACAACACCGGGTCGGCCCAGGGGTCGAAGCTGCGTGCTCCGGACATGAAGCAACGCCGAGCGGGATCTCTCCTGCTCGGCGTTGATGGTCCCGCGCCCGCATCTCAGCGGGTGCGGTTGCGTCGCGCCTGACGAGCCTCGCTCGCCCGCTGGCGCTTGGCCAGGTCCTTCTGGATCTGCTGGCGGCGGTACTTGACCTCTGCTTCGTAACCTACGGTGCTGTACATCTCGATCTCCTGCTGAGTTGTCCTGCTGCGGTGTCCTGCTGACATCGAGAACACTCCTCCGCTGAGGTAGGCACCCGAATCGGTCGCGCGCCCTACTTACCGACCCGGGCGCCTTACTTTCGGACCTAGGGCAGGCGCTCCACGCCTTAGACGGGACACTGGGCCTATGGAGTTCTCCGAGGTCGTACGTCGCCGCAAGATGGTCCGCAGCTACACCAGCGATCCGGTGGACCCGGCGGTGATCGACAAGATCCTGCACAACGCCACCCGGGCGCCGTCGGCGGGCTTCTCCCAGGGCTGGGCGTTCCTCGTGCTCGACACCCCCGAGGACGTACGCGGCTACTGGGAGGCCACCGCCGACGTGAACGACCCCGACAAGTGGCTGACCGGGATGATGACGGCGCCGGTGATCGTGATCCCGTGCTCCTCCAAGGCGGCCTACCTCGACCGGTACGCGCAGCCCGACAAGGGCTGGACCGACCGCGACGAGGCCCACTGGCCGATGCCGTTCTGGCACATGGACACCGCGATGGCGACCATGCTGATCCTGCAGACCGTGGTCGACGAGGGCCTAGGCGCCCTCTACTTCGGAATCCCGCCGGAGGCCGACGCCGCGGTCCGCAAGGCGTTCGACATCCCCGACGCCTTCGACCCGATCGGTGCCGTCACCATCGGCCACCCCGCGTCCGGCGGCGCCAAGGGCTCCCCCACCCGCCGCAAGCGCACCCCTCTCGAGGACGTCGTCCACCGCGGCCGCTGGTGAGGGGCGCCGTCGCGGCCCCTCATCGGATTGACAGGCAATTCAGATCGAACTCACAGGTTCTCGCCGGACCGTCCTGCCACGATTGACTCCATTGGCGAGCACCGACCGATTCACGGGCGCATTCTCCGGCCGACGCCACCGAAACTCCGACTTTCGAGCGAGGAAATGCCCCGATGGAAATCGTCAAGAAAATGGCAGTGTGGGCGGGCATCGTGTTCACCGGGCTGTGCGGAATCGTGCTGCTCGGTGGTGGCAAGATCACGTCCGGAACCATGCTGGTCACGCTGACCTTCGTCATGCTCCTACCGTTCTGGCGACGTACGGTTCCCCTGTGGGCTCGAGCGGGATTGATCTGCGTCTTGTTCGGCGTGGTGATCTGGAACATATCCACCACCGATCTTCCGGCACCTTCGAACGACATGGAAGTCGCCTGCACCGCCGATCAGCGCGTCTCGACTCCGTCGACCGGGTTCAAGTTCTTGGATCAGGTGACGTACATCTTCAACAGCTTCACGTCACAGGCGGAGTCTTCCTAGGGCTTCAGGGCGCACCGGTGCGTAGCGCAGGTCGACCTCCAGGTGCGGGTCGTCGCCGATGAGGTTGTGCAGCCGGATCGGCTCGGCGCCGCGGTTGTCGTAGAGGCGGATGCCGTCGCCCAAGAGAACCGGCGCGATGTGCAGGTCGATCTGGTCGATCAGGCCGCGCTCGAGGAGCTGGCGGCCGATGTCGGCGGAGTGGACCTCGACGTTCTTCCCCTCGGCCGCCTCGATCGCGATCCGCAGCGCCTCGCCGACGTCGCAGCTGAGGAAGGTGACGTGCTCCTGCGGCCGGGCGTCCTCGGGGTGGTGGGTGAGGATGAAGACCGGACCCCGCCAGTCCCCGTACGGCATCGCGTCGGGGTAGGCATCGTGACCATTGCGGCCGCCCAGGACGGCGCCGAGCTGCGAGGAGTACGCCTCCTCGACCCCGGGCTGTCCGGTGACGTCGCTCAGCCAGGCCAGCCCTGGCTCACGGCCGTCGACGAAGCCGTCGAGCGACATCGAGAAGTGCCACAGCACCTTGCCGCTCATCACGAGACCTGCGTCCGGTCGAAGGTGATGTGGGTGACGCCGCTCGGGGTCGTGGTCGAGGCCACCTCGTAGCCGTCCTCCAGCGCCTCCAACCCGTCCCACAGCCGTACGCCACGGCCCAGGATGATCGGGACGACGGCGACGTGCAGGTGGTCGACGAGACCGGCCGCCAGGAAGTCGCGGAGCGAGGACGGGCCGCCGCCGATGCGTACGTCCTGGCCGGCGGCCGCGTCCTTCGCCTCCGCCAGCACCTCCTCGATGGGCGCGTTGCGGAAGTGGAACGTGGTGCCGCCCTTCATCTCGATCGACTCGCGGGGCTGATGGGTGAGCACGTAGGTGGGCGTGTGGAACGGCGGTTCCTCGCCCCACCAGCCGGTCCACTCGGCGTCGTCCTGCCATCCCGGAGGGCCGAACTTGCCGGCGCCCATGATCTCGGCGCCGATGCCCTCCCAGGATCGAGCGGCGAAGGCGTCGTCGGGATCGGCGGCCGGGTCGACCTCCATCCGCTCCCGGTGTCCGGTCGCGCTCTGGAAGGTCCTGGTCGGGAAGAACCACTCCATCAGCCGCATGCCGGCGTGGCCGAAGGGCGCCTCCAGGCTCTGGCCCTCGCCGGTGGCGAAGCCGTCCAGCGAGATGCCGATGGTGTGAGCACGTACGAGTGACATGTGGATCTCCCTCGATTCAGAGTGATTGCACTTTGCAATCACTGCGACCGAGAGTAGACTCAGCGATTGCAGATTGCAACCACTATTTCCGAGTGCAGGAGACGCCGAGTGAGCGAGCCCAGATCGGGGTGCCCGATCAACGCAGCCGTGGAGGTCTTCGGAGACCCCTGGTCGGTGATCGTGCTGCGCGACGTGATGTTCGGGAACCGTCGCTACTTCCGCGAGCTGCTCAGCAGCTCCGAGGAGGGCATCGCCTCCAACATCCTCAGCAGCCGGCTGAAGAAGCTCGTTGAGGGCGGCCTGCTCACCAAGGAGGAGGCCGGTCGCGGCCAGAAGGCCGCCTACGCGCTGACCGAGGCAGGCATCCAGACGCTGCCGATCATGGTCGCCCTCGGCAACTGGGGGCTCGCCCATCGCGACGGCACCCGGCAGCTCAGGGTCCGCGCGGAGCTGCTCCGCGATGCCGGCCCCGAGATGGTGGAGTCATTCATGGACGAGCTGCGCGAGCTCCACCTGGGCACACCGCGCCCCGACCCGGACGCTCAACGGGCGAGCGAGCAGCTCGCCGCGGCGTACGAAGCGGCTATGGCGGAGTGAGCCGGAGCCTCACTTCTCCTTGGCGTGGAGCTTCAGCTTCGAGATCTGGTTCTTCAGCTCGTCGAGGAAGAGCGACCTGATGCTCTCGGTGTCGAGTGCGCCGTTGACCCCACGCAGCTTGCCCTCCCCGAGCCTGACGCAGACGGCCGACCAGGCGGCGCCGATGGCGCCGGTGAAGCCCGCGGCGACGGTGGCGTTGATCGCGCCGCCGCCGACGGTGCCGAACCCGGGGATCATCTTGAGCAGGTTGCCGGCCACGGTGCGTCCGGCCTGGGTGGCGGCCGCGGTGGCCGCGATCGAGGCCATCGCGGCCCTGTCGACCTCGATGCCGTAGATCGCCGAGATGCGCGCCATCATCCCGAGCTGGATCGGCACCAGGATGACGGCGTCGGAGAACGGGATCGGGGTGGCTCCGGCCGCCCCGGCCGCGGTCGCGGCGCCCGCGATCACGGTGTTCGCCTGCTCCTGCTTCCGCTTGAGATCCACCCTCTGCGCCGCCGTGAGGGCCTCCTCGACCCCTGCAGGCGCGCATCGAAAGGTGGCATCGACGAGCTCCTGCAGCCCGTGGACCTGGTGGCCGGCGAAGTCGTCGGCCTTGGCGTTGGTCAGGTAGACCCGGGCGCCGTGCACAGGCAGCCCGCGCGCGTCGATCTGCTGGGCGAACTCGACCGCGTCCGGGTGGTAGGCACCGGTCGGCGAGGTCGGCACCTGGGTCATCACCAGCACCACCGGCAGCCCCAGGTCGGCGAGCTTCTGGATGAACGCGGCCTCGGTGTCCTCGAAGCGGCGGTCGGCGAAACGCACGGCGTACCAGGCGACGTGGACCTGCTCGGACTGCGGCTTGCGGCGCCGCTCCTGGATCAACCTGGCGAGGTCCTTGATCACTCGGTCGCCCTCGACGCCGATCTCCAGGCCCTGGGTGTCGAGCAGCCCGAAGAAGCCGCTGGTGTGCAGGTAGAGCGTGGACTCCTTCGTCACCGGCTCGCCGATCCCGGTCTTCGCCACCTCGGCGCCGAAGACGGCGTTGACCAGCGTCGACTTGCCGACCCCGGTCTTGCCGAAGACGGCGAGGTTGAACCGGCCGATCTCCTTGGCGGACTCGGAGTACCTCTTGTGGAACTCGTCCTTGAACCAGCCGTCGGATGCGAAGTTGTTCACGACGACCAGGATGCCAGCCGGCACCGAAGTTTCCGGGGTGTCGGACTGTTGAATTGTCATGGCCGGGCCCTCGGAGGAGGAATAGCGTGCCGGGCATGAGCCCTCGGTCCCGCCTCGCGTACGTTGCCGCCCTCGCCGCCGCAGTCGTCCTGGTCGCGCCCACGACTCCGGTCCACGCGGCCGAGCCTGAGACCCAGCCCACCGATATCACCCTCACCCGGTGGAACAGCCTCGAAGACTTCGCGAAGGGCAGGTCGAGCAACCTGCGCCCGGACCGGCACGGCACCCTCCGGATCGGCGGCGGCAGCGAGACGACGGCCTATACCGACCCCTTCGGCGACGGCACGGCCGAGACCTACGAGTACGGCACCTGGACCTCGCCCGTGGTCAGGACCGGATACGCGATCGATGAGTCGGTCACCTCGTGGGACGTCGACACCCCGACCGGCACCTGGGCCGAGATCCGGTTCCGCGGCCGGAAGGCGGACGGCACCTGGACGAAGTGGTTCGTGATGGGTCGCTGGACGGCCGGCGACGACTTCGCGGCCGGCGACATCCACCGCACCTCGGTCGAGGGACAGAGCGACACCGACGCGGCGCTCTACACCGACACGTACGTCGCCCGGACCGGCAAGGAGCCCGAGGCGTTCCAGACCAGCGTGACCCTGCTGCGCCCCGAGGGCGCGACCGTCTCCCCCAGCCTGCGAACGGTCTCGACGCTGACCAACGAATACCTGCCCGACTCCGCCTACCCCGGGACGAGCACGCCGACCCTCGACGACGCGGTCGACCTCAAGGTGCCGCCGTTCAGCCAGAACATCCACCGCGGTGAATACCCGGAGTTCGGTGGCGGCGGCCAGGTCTGGTGCTCGCCGACCTCGACCACGATGGTGCAGTACCACTGGGGTCACGAGGTCCCGGCGAGCGAGCTGGAGGACATCGACGCCCCCAACGGCGACCCGCAGGTCGACTACGCGGCGATCAACACCTGGGACTACGCCTACGAGGGCGCCGGCAACTGGCCGTTCAACACCGCCTACGCCGGCCGCTGGGGCCTGGACGGGTTCGTGACCCGACTGCGATCGCTGGCCGAGGCCGAGACCCTGGTCGCGGCTGGCTTCCCGCTGGTCATCTCCGCCAACTGGGAGCGCGAGGAGATGCCGGAGGCCGGCTACGGCACCGACGGCCACCTGCTGGTCATCGGCGGCTTCACCGCCGAGGGCGATCCGATCGTCTACGACCCCAACTACCCCTCCAACGACGAGGTGCGCAACGTCTACACCCGGGAGAACTTCGAGCGGGTCTGGCAGACCTCGACCGACGGGGTCACCTACGTCATCCACCCGCGCGACGTGAGGCTGCCCGGAAGCGCCACAAACTGGTGACGGAGTCGCCATCAGGGTGACCTGGGCCACCGTGGTCGGGCTAGGTTGCGGCCATGACACTCGATGCCGTTGCCGCTCTTCAGGCCGCACTTCGAGCCCCGACCGTCAACGACGGCTCCGGCGCGGAGGCGAAGGCGTTCGAGCAGCTCCACGAGGCGCTGCGCGAGCACTTCCCGCTGCTGCATTCGACCCTCGACCTCACCCCGGTCGGCGGGCACGGGCTCCTCTTCCGCTGGCCCGGCGCCTCGGCTGCGAAGCCGGTCGTCCTGATGGCCCACCAGGACGTCGTCCCGATCGCAGGCGTTTGGACCCATGACCCGTTCGGCGGCGAGATCGTCGACGGAGTGATCCACGGGCGCGGCACGCTCGACGACAAGGGCCAGCTCGTGGCGATCTGCGCCGCGGTCGAGGGGCTCCTCGCAGACGGGTTCGAGCCGGCGTACGACGTGTGGTTGTCGTTCGGCTCCGACGAGGAGACGACCGGCGCGGCCGCGAGGGCGGCCGTCCAGGAGCTCCGGAACCAGGCCGTCGAGCCGTGGTTCGTGCTCGACGAGGGCGGCGCGGTCGCGTTCGACGCCTTCCCGGGCGTCGCGGCGCCGATCGGGGTCGTCGGCGTCGCAGAGAAGGGCACCACCGACGTACGCCTCCGGGTGACCGGCGACGGCGGCCACTCCTCCACCCCACGCCAGAACGGCCCGACCGCGCGCCTGGCCCGCGCGATCACCCGGCTCGACCGCATGTCGATGCCGGTTCGGTTGCCGGCGCCGACGGTCGAGATGTTCGAGCAGATCGCGCCGTACGCAGCCAAGCCCCTGCGCCCCGTGCTGGCCAACGCCGGCCGGCTGGCGCCGGCACTGGCCCGGCTGCTGACCCGGCTGGGGCCCGAGCCCGCCGCGCTGGTGCGCACCACCGTCGCGATCACGACGCTCGAGGGCAGCCCAGCGGCCAACGTCATCGCCTCGGCCGCCTCGGCCGGGGTCAACCTGCGCATCATGGTCGGTGAGACGGTCGCTGAGGTCGTCGAGCGGCTGCGTGCCGCGATCGGCGACAAGCAGGTCGAGATCGAGGTCGTCCGGGCCGGCGAGCCGTCGCCAGTCTCGCCTCGCGACGAGGCGTTCTCGCTGGTCACCGACACCATCGCGGAGATCTTCCCGGAGGCCGTACCGGCTCCCTACACGGTCATGGCCGCGACCGACTCACGCTTCTTCTACGAGATCAGCGACCGGGTCTACCGGTTCGCGCCGTTCCGGATGACCGCCGCCCAGCGGGCCACCATCCACGCCGCCGACGAGAACATCAGGGTCGATGACTACCTCGATGGGATCCGCTTCTACCGAAGGTTGATCGAGTCATTGTGACCACTGAACATCAGCGCACCGGCCTCGAGAAGGCCGCTCGCGGAATCTGGGTGATCGTCGGCTTCCTGGTGGCCGTCGAGTTCGCCAGCGGCATCCTGCAGGGCTACTACACCCCGATCTTCTCCGATCTCGCCGACCATCTCGGCGTCTCCGACGCCGACCTCAACTGGCTCGAGGCCGGGCAGCTGATCGTCTCCGCGCTGTGCGTGCCACCGCTCGCCCGGCTCGGCGACCAGATCGGCCACAAGAAGGTGCTCCTGCTGGCGACCGGGATCACCGCGCTCGCCACCTGGTGGACCGTGGTCGCTCCCGACTTCGGCTCATTCCTCGTCGCCTGGTCGATCCAGGGCGCCTACGTCATCTGGCTGCCGCTCGAGGTCGCCATCGTCCACAAGCGCACCGGGGGCGACACCGCCCTGACCCGGCGGGCCGCCGGTGTCCTGGTCGGTGCGCTCCAGCTCTCGGTGATCATCGGCGCGGTCGCCGCCGGCGCCCTCGTCGGCATCCTCCCGATGTGGGCGATCCTCTCCTTCCCGGCCGTCGCCGTGACCGCTGTCTTCGTCGTCATCGCCGTCGGCATCGAGCCTGACTCCGGCACGAGTGGCGGCACCTTCGACTGGCTCGGGCTGACCGTGCTGACCCTCGTGCTCGGCCTGGTCATGGCCGGTCTCGTCGGCGTACGCGTCCTCGGGGCCGGGTCCGTGCTCGCCTGGGCACTCGTGGTGCTGGGGCTGCTCACGCTGGTCCCGTTCTGGCGCATCGAGACCGCGCTGGACGACGCCGGCCGGAGCGAGCCGCTGATCGACGTACGTCTGCTGGTCTCGCGCGGGCAGTGGCCGATCCAGCTCACCGCGTTCCTGTTCGGGATGTCGGTGCTGGGAGCGCAGATTCCGCTGTCGACCTTCGCGCGCACCGATCCCGCCGAGGCCGGCTTCGGGCTGGGCGCCGACGCGGCGTTCGTGTCGCTGCTGATCGCGGAGTACGTCATCGCGATGGCGATCTCCGCCTTCACCCTGCCGTTGTGGGCGCGGTTCCTCGGGCCGGTGCGGGCCCAGGCGGTCGCCTGCTTCCTGGTGGCCGCGGGCTACCTGATGTGGCTGCCGTTCCACGACTCCACCGCGCAGGGGCTGGTCAACATGGCCGTTGTCGGCCTCGGCTCGGGTGCCCTGGTGGCCTCGCTGCCCGCGGCGGCCGCCGCGGCCGCGCCGGCCTCCCGCACCGCGTTCGCGACCGGCATGACCAACGCCACCAAGACCGTCGGCGGCGCGATCGCCTCCGCGGTCTTCGCGATCGCGCTCGCCGCGGACGGATCGATCTCAGGCGAGGCGCACGCGCCGCTGTCGGGCTACCTCACGGTGTGGGCGGTGTGCGGCGTCACCGCCCTGATCGCCGGGCTGCTGCTCCTACTGCCCCGCCGCACAACCAGCGCTGGGTAAACTTTCCGCGCTGGAGGTGACCACATGCCCACGAGCGAAGACCGGCCCGAGGAGCGCCCGGAGACACAGGCGCCCCATCTCGACGATGCCGCGGGCAAGACCGCTGCCGCCGCCCGGATACAGAACCAGACCAAGTGGGTCGACCTCCAGGTGCAGCAGTCGATCCAGCGCGGTGAGTTCGACAACCTGCCCGGCGCCGGCAAGCCGATCAAGGACCTCGACCGCGACCACGATCCCGACTGGTGGGTCAAGCAGCTCGTCGAGCGCGAGCAGATCGTGGTGCTCCCCCGGTCCGTCCAGCTCCGCAAGGACGACGCCGAGCTCGACGGCCTCCTCGACACCCAGACCACCGAGGACGGCGCCCGCAGGATCGTCGAAGAGTTCAACGAGCGCGTCATCGCCGCCCGCTACGGCGCACCCGAGGGCCCGCCGCTGATCACCATGCCCCGCGACGTCGACGCCACCCTGGACGCCTGGCGCGAGCGCCGCGCCGCGCGGGTGGCAGCCGCCAAAGACGTACGCCGGCAGCAACCCCGAAAGCGGCCTTGGTGGCGCCGCCGCTGAGATCAGACCCCGAGAGGTCGATTTCTGACGGCGAATGGACCACTCGACGTCAGAAATCGACGCTTCGACGTCAGGTTTTGACCTCTCGGCGGTGCGAGAACCGCTGCCGGTAGCGCGCCGGGGTCACGCCGACCTCCGAGGTGAACCCCGCCCGGAAGGTCACCGGCGAGTAGTAGCCGGACTCGTGGCTGATCCGCTCGATCGGCAGGTCGGTGGTCTCGAGGAGCGTCTTGGCGACCGCGATGCGCTCGGCGGTGACCCAGCGCATCGGAGTGGTGGCGAGGTCGCGCTCGAAGCGCCGGGCGAGGGTGCGCGGGGAGACCGCGGCAGCGGCCGCCAGACGCTCGAGAGTGATGTCCTCGTGCAGGTTGGCCCGGAGCCAGCTGCGCAGTTCGTCGAGCCAGTGGGCCTGTTCGGTGAGCGGGTCGGCCGCGACGTACTGTGCCTGGTCGCCGTCGCGGTGCGAGGCGATGACCAGGTTGCGGGCGATGGTGTTGGCGGCATGCTGGCCGTGGTCGGTGCGGATCAGGTGGAGGCACAGGTCCAGCCCGGCGGCCGAGCCCGCGCTCGTCAGCACGCCGTCGTCGACGTAGATCGCCCGCGGGTCGAGGTCGACCCCTGGATACGTACGCCGGAACACCTCCGCCCATCGCCAGTGGGTCGTGGCGCGGCGCCCGTCAAGCAGCCCGGCTTCGGCCAGGGCGAAGGCACCGGTGCACAGCGAGACCATCCGGGCGCCGCCCGCGGCAGCCCGGCGGAGCTCCCGGACGAGGGTCGGACTGATCGGCTCGCCCGGCCGGATCGCCGGCACCAGCACCGTTCCGAACTCAGCCAGCGCGGCCATCGGCTGCTGTGGCGTCAGCCGAGGCCCGCCGTGGACGCGCACCCCACGCAGGTCGCCGCACAGCACCACGTCGTAGAGCGGGCTGGCGTCGTGGTCCCAGTCGTAGCCGAGCGCCTCGAGCGGCATCCCGATCTCGAAGAGGGTCATCCCGTCGACGATCGGGATGGCGATGGACGGCTTTTCAGGCATGGCAAGAATCTATCACTCTTAGTCAATCCTGCCACTCCCCCAGAGGGCTCCGCGAGAGCACTCTGGAGTCATGACCAACTACAAGAAGAACCCCAGCAAGGTCCGCAGCACCGTCCGCTCCGTCCTCGCCGGCTTCGACGCCGGCGCCCGGATCCGTCACGGCGCCCAGGTTCCGAAGGACCATCCCTCTCGCCGTCGGTCGTGATCGTTACAAGCCGAGACGCCTACCGGCCGGTAACTCCCGGCCGTTAGGGTGACCGGCATGAGTCACAAGAGCCCCAAGGACTTCTTCGCACCGTTGGCGGTGGGCGCTCCCGCACCCCTGCGGGAGATCCCGGCGCGGCCGAGTCGCGCGATCCACTTCTTCGACCCGTCGAACCCGAAGATGGCGGCCAAGGTGCCCGCCATGGTCGGCACCGTCGACGTACTCCTCGGCAACCTGGAGGACGCCGTCAAGGCCGACAACAAGGTCGCCGCGCGCGAGGGTCTGGTGAAGATCGCCTCCGAGACAGACTTCGGGCCCACGCAGCTGTGGACCCGGATCAACTCGCTCGACTCCCCGTGGGTGCTCGACGACCTGGTCACCCTGGTCACCGAGATCGGCGACAAGCTCGACGTCGTGATGGTGCCGAAGGTGCAGGGTCCCGAGGACATCCACTACGTGGACCGGCTGCTCGCGCAGCTCGAGGCCAAGGGCGGCGTACAGAAGCCGATCCTCATCCACGCCATCCTCGAGACCGCGCGCGGCGTGGCCAACGTCGAGGAGATCGCGCTCGCCTCCCCGCGCATGCAGGGCATCAGCCTCGGCCCGGCCGACCTCGCGGCCGACCGTAAGATGAAGACCACCCGCGTCGGCGGCGGCCACCCGGGCTACCTGGTCCGCCAGGACCCGGTAGACGGCGACATCCACGGCAACCGCACGGTCTTCCAGCAGGATCTGTGGCACTACACGATCGCGAAGATGGTCGACGCCTGCGCCGCGGCGGGGATCTACCCCTACTACGGCCCGTTCGGCGACATCACCGACGTGGTCGCGGCCGAGGACCAGTTCCGCAACGCCTTCCTGCTCGGCTGCGTCGGCACCTGGAGCCTGCACCCGAAGCAGATCGAGATCGCCAACCGCGTCTTCTCCCCCAGCGTCGAGGACATCAAGCACGCGCGCCGCGTGGTCGCCGCCATGGGCGACGGCACCGGCGCGGTCATGCTCGACGGCAAGATGGAGGACGACGCTTCGCTGAAGCAGTGCCTGGTGCTCGTCGACCTCGCCGAGGAACTGGCCGCCATCGACCCGAAGCTCAAGGAGCTCTACGACGCGATCGAGATCGAGGACTGAGATGACCGACACGACCTTCCGCCCCCTGCGCTCGGTTCTCTACATGCCGAGCTCCAACACGCGCGCCCTCGAGAAGGCGAAGACGATCACCGCCGACGCGCTGATCCTCGACCTCGAGGATGCCGTCGCCCCCGACGCCAAGCCGGAGGCGCGCGAGAACGCGGCCGCGGCCGTGACATCGGGCGAGTACGGCAACAAGTACCTCACCATCCGCATCAACGGCGCCGACACCGAGTGGCACGCCGACGACCTGGCCGCCGCCGCCAAGGCAGGACCCGACGCGATCGTGGTCCCCAAGGTCAACAGCGCCCAGCAGGTGCACGACCTCGTCGCGGCCTTCGAGAAGGCCGGCGTCCCGGAGCAGACCAAGCTCTGGGCGATGATCGAGAGCCCGTACGCCATCCTCCACGCCGAGGAGGTCGCCTCTGCCTCCGAGCGGCTGACGGTGCTGGTCATGGGCACGAACGACCTGGTCAAGGAGCTGTACGTCGACCACGTCCCCGCCCGCGCCAACCTGGTCACCAGCCTCCAGCTGGCCGTGCTCGCCGCGCGCGCGAGCGGCAAGGTCATCCTCGACGGTGTCTACAACAACGTGAAGGACGCCGAGGGCTACGCGGCCGAGGTCGAGCAGGGCCGGATCTTCGGGTTCGACGGCAAGACCCTGATCCACCCGGCCCAGGTCGAGGGCGCCAACGCAGGCTTCGCGCCGAGCGAGCAGGCGGTGTCCGACGCCAAGGGTCTCATCGAGACCTGGGAGGCGAGCGACGGTGGCGTCGTGACCTACAACGGCAAGATGGTGGAGAACCTCCACGTCGAGTCCGCGCGGCGCACGCTGAGCATCGCCGAGGCCATCGCAGCGTTGTAATCAACAGGAAGATATACCCCCGGGCGTATCTTTCTCGTTACCTCCCGCGTGCATTTCGCCTTGTCAGTAACTTTTTTCTGAGAAGAAGGTGACAAGTAGTCGAGATTCTGGTTCCGTTACGTGCTGCGCGACACTACCGACACTCGCTACGCGCTCAGGAGACAGCGTCAGATGACTGAAGCGAATCGTCGGCCCGCGACGGGGGACCACTCGAACGTCCCACCCACGCCGGCTCGACACAACGTTCCACAGATGCGCACCAAGAACGAGACCACGGCCGACCCCCTCGAGATCGCCAACCGCGCTCTCGAGGGGTTGTCACCGGCGACCGAGTCGTGGTTCGACAGCCCCCGGGCGACACCCGAGCCGGCGCGACCTCGCCACACGCCGTACACGCCCCAGGCTCAGGCCCAGCCGCAGCCCGGCACGGCGCTCGTCCCGCGACGCCCCGACAGCGGCTACTACCAGCCGTCCCGGCCGGTCTACCAGCGCCCGCTGCCTTCGCACGCGCAGCTGCCGCAGTACGCCTACCAGCCGAGCCCCTACACGGCCCACCAGATGCACCCGGCAGGGCCCGTGACCTTCGCCAACCCGGCGATGCCGTCGTACGCCGCCGCTCAGGTGCCGACCCGGAACGGTTCGATCGTGGACCACGGCCCGGCCCCGAAGAGCCGCGCCCGCAACAAGAAGGCCGTACTGCTGCCGCTCGCGGCGATGGCGATCGCCTCGGCCGGCATCGGCGCCTTCGCCCAGGCCAACGTCGGCCCCGGCGTCGAGACCCAGCAGGTCAAGGCCCACGCCGGCCAGTACGACGCCGTGCCCGTGGTCGACACAGCCGCCCAGAAGGTCATCGACGCCCCCGGCGTGATCGCGCCGGAGACGACATCTCCCTTCTCCCCCGCGGCCGCCGGCACCACCTCCGGCGGCAAGCACTCCAGCGGCGACTACGACGCGCCCTCCACCGCCGAGGGCTACGGGGGCGCTCACTCCTCCAGCGGGACGGTCTCCACCCCGCAGGAGGGGGACACCTTGTCGGACAAGGATCCGGCGCCCGCTCCCGAACCGGCTCCCGAGCCGGCCCCGGAGCCCGCTCCGCAACCCCAGCCCGAACCCGAGCCCGAGCCGACCCCCGCGCCGACCCAGCCGTCGCTGGGCGAGAACGTGGTGGCCCCGGTGCTCGACACGGTGACGGGCGTCATCGACGGTCTCACCGGAATTCAGCTCGACCTGACGCCGTAGTCATCGAATGACCCAGAACGGGGTCGTGACCTCATCCGAGGTCACGGCCCCGTTTGCGTATGCCCGGGTGGGTTACCCATGGCAAGAGCGGGCCATCTAGAAATAGGACCTCCGTCCCGATAACTTCCGTGGTTTTCCCTCGTTTGAGCGATGTGCCACCCCTTAACTCGGGAGTGCGCCAGGTTCCCCCGGATCTGGCAGGTGGCACGGCCCCGTTGCGGGGATCTTGGGGGATCCCCACCGCAGAATCGGAGTCCAACCAACAATGCGAAGCATCCGTACGTTCGCGCTGTCCGCAGCCGCTGCCGCCGTCGTCGGCGCAGTCCTGGTTGTGCCGGCGCCATCACAGGCCGCGCTGACGAACACCTCCTTCGGGATGTTCGCCGCCGGCTTCGGCACCCGCGTGACCGGTGGAAGCATCCCGGCCAACTCGGGAGACCTCGGATACCAGACGATCGGGTGCACCCGTAAGGCTGGCTACGACGTCAACAACAACACCGCCGGCGCCAAGGTCCCGGGCGTCGGCACGATCGGCGCCACCACGACCAAGCAGCGCACGGTCAAGTCCGGCTCGACGGTCAAGTCCATCTCGGAGCACAAGATCGCCGACGTCGTGCTCGACAAGAGCCCGCTGGGCAAGGTCACCGTCGAGGGCCTCAGCTCGGTGTCCCAGGCTTGGTGGGACGGCAAGGCCTACAAGGCCGACTCCAAGGCGAAGATCGCTCACGTGGTCCTCGACCCGGCCGGCCCCGGCCAGAAGATCGACCTGCCGATCCCCGGCCGTGACAAGCCGCTCGTCATCCCGGGCATTGCCACCATCGGTCTGGGCAACACCGTCGAGAAGACCAACGCCGACGGCGCCGAGGCTTACGCCAACGGCATCTGGATCAAGCTCCACGGCACCGACTCCGAGGTCATCGTCGGTCGCTCCCGCGCCGAGATCAACGGCCAGGCCTTCTCTGGGGTCTTCAGCGGCTTCTCCAACTCCATCGACGCCACCGCCCTCGGCGGCGTCGCCAAGGTCGGCAAGAACCCGCTGACCAACGCCGGGTGCGCCGGCACCAAGGGCAAGCTGAAGACCAAGTCCATCGGCCACGTGCCGCTGGGCGAGGCGGGCGACGTCGTTGACGTCAAGGGTCTGACCAGCGGTCAGCGCTCGAACCAGACCAAGACCACCGCCGGTGGCTACACCTTCGGTGAGGTCGCCAACGTCAACATCGGCGACGGCGCGATCCGCATCGAGGCGATCCGCGCCCAGGCGAACGCGAAGTTCGTCAAGGGCAAGGGCTCCACGACGTCCATCTCGGGCACCAAGTTCGGTGACATCTACATCCAGGACCGTAAGGTCTCCCTCGCCCAGCTCGAGTCGGCGCTCTCCCGCGTCAACATCCCGGGTCTGGCCAAGATCGAGACCAAGGTCGTCGTCGAGCGCAGCAAGAACCTGGTCGAGGTCGTCGCCCTGCGACTGACGCTCCTCGACGCCACCGAGGGCACCAAGACCGTTGTCAACATCGGTCACGCCAAGTTCAAGGTCAACGCAAACAAGTGAGGCCTTGATCCACTGAGGCTGTCCTAAGAAACGGCCCGCGTCCTGACCAGGTCGCGGGCCGTTTCTTCATTCTGAAGTTACTCGCGGGTAGTATCAACCCACCCATACGCAGTCGAACCGACCTGAAGCATTAGGCTCGGTTCATTCCGGCAGTCCTGCCCCCTGATGAGGAGCGCCTAGGCATGTTGCAGATCATCGCCATCGTCGTGTGTCTTGCGGCAACGGTGGCCACCGCCTACCTGGTGATCAAGGCGGTCCGGTCGATGCTCGCGGTCATCAAGATCGGTACGCCGATCAGCCGCGTCGACCAGCCACTCGCCCGCACCCTGACGATGTTGAAAGAGACGGTCCTCCACACGCGCATGCTGCAGTGGACCTGGGTCGGCGTGCTCCACTGGTTCGCCTTCGCCGCGTTCTTGCTGCTCTCGACGGCGGTCGGGGCTGCGTACTTCCAGCTCTTCGACCCCGAGTGGACACTGCCGGTCATCGGCGAGCTGTTCGCGTACGAGTGGCTCGCCGAGCTCCTCGGCCTGCTCGGCGCGCTGGGCATCATCCCGCTGATCATCTACCGGGTGACCCATCTGCCCTCGAAGATGGGCCGCGGCACGCGGTTCTACGGCTCCACGCAGTGGCAGGCCTTCTTCGTCGAGGCGATGGTGCTGCTCGAGAGCGCGGCGATCCTGTTCATCCGCGGCGCGGAGTACAACCTCGCCAAGGCCCACGGCGGCGAGGTCGCCGAGCACGCCACCGCGTTCCACTTCCCGATCTCGCAGTTCTTCGGGGCGCTCTACCCCACCGGCCCCGACGCGATCCACACGCTCGAGAACGTCATCTACGCGATCGCGACCTTCAAGATCATCACTGCGCTGATCTGGCTGGCCGTCGTCTCCACCCACCTGACGATGGGTGTCGCCTGGCACCGCTTCACCGCCTGGTTCAACATCTGGTTCAAGCGCGAGCCGGGGTCGCGTACGTCCACCACCGAAGGCGCGCGCCCGCTCGGCACCGCGCTCGGCGCGATCAAGCCGATGCTCATCGACGGCAAGGCCGTCACCCTCGAGGACGTCGAGGAGGACCGGATCCCCGAGGACGCCATCCTTGGTGTCGGCTCGATCCAGGACTTCTCCTGGAAGGGCATCCTCGACTTCACGACCTGCACCGAGTGTGGTCGCTGCCAGTCGCAGTGCCCCGCCTGGAACACCGAGAAGCCGCTCTCGCCCAAGCTGCTGATGATGGGCCTGCGTGAGCACGCGTACGCCGCCGCCGGCGACGCCGAGCTCAAGGAGAAGCCGCTGATCGGCAAGGCCGACGGCGCCCCGGAGGGTGCCGGCGGCAACACCGAGGTCCTCGACTGGTTCTACAACCCCGAGGACGGCGGCTTCGTCATCGACGAGGACGTCCTCTGGTCGTGCACGTCCTGTGGTGCCTGCGTCCAGCAGTGCCCCGTCGACATCGAGCACGTCGACCACATCATGGACATGCGCCGCTACCAGGTGCTCGTCGAGTCCAACTTCCCCTCTGAGCTCAACGGTCTCTTCAAGGGCCTCGAGGGCAAGGGCAACCCCTGGAACATGAACGCCAACGCGCGCATGGACTGGGCCAAGGACCTGCCCTTCGACGTCAAGGAGGTCGGCAAGGACATCGAGTCGCTGGAGGAGGTCGACTGGCTGTTCTGGGTCGGCTGCGCCGGCGCCTACGAGGACCGGGCCAAGAAGACCACCCGCGCGGTGGCCGAGCTGCTCGACATGGCCGGCGTCTCCTTCGGCGTACTCGGCAACGGCGAGACCTGCACCGGCGACTCCGCCCGCCGTGCCGGCAACGAGTTCGTCTTCCAGGGCCTGGCTCAGCAGAACGTCGAGACGTTCAAGGAGTTCAAGGTCAAGAAGGCCGTCACCACCTGTGCTCACTGCTTCAACACGTTGAAGAACGAGTACAAGGAGTTCGGCATCGAGCTCGAGGTCGTCCACCACACCCAGCTGCTCAACCGCCTCGTGCGCGAGGGCAAGCTGACCCCGGTCTCGGACGGCGCCGGCGCCCACAAGCGCTCGATCACCTACCACGACCCGTGTTACATCGGTCGCCACAACGGCGTCTACGAGCCGCCGCGCGAGCTGCTGCAGATCATGCCCGGTGCCGAGTACAAGGAGATGCCCCGCAACTCCGAGCGCTCCTTCTGCTGTGGTGCCGGTGGCGCCCGGATGTGGATGGAGGAGAAGATCGGGTCGCGGATCAACGAGAACCGCACCGACGAGGCCGTCGCCACCGGTGCCGACCAGATCGCCGTCGGCTGCCCGTTCTGCCGCGTCATGCTCTCCGACGGTCTGACCAAGGCTCAGGCCAACGGTGCCGCGCGCGAAGAGGTCGAGGTGCTCGACGTCGCGCAGATGCTGCTCGCGTCCGTGAAGGGCGAGCAGGCGACCAAGCTGGCCCCGGGTGAGGGTGCGAAGGTCGGTGCCGCCGCCAAGGCTGCTCCGGCCGTCGAGGAGGCCGCTCCGGCTGCCGGTGCTGCGACCGCTGCCGCGGGCTCGTCGCTCTTCGACTCCCCCGCCGAGACCACCGAGGCCCCGAAGGCTCCGGCCGACGCGTCCTCGCTCTTCGACACCCCTGCCCCGGCCGAGCCGGCCTCGGGCGGTACGTCGGGTGGCTCGTCTCTCTTTGACACCCCCGCTCCGGCCGCTGAGCCGGAGAAGCCGGCCTCCGGTGGCTCGCTGTTCGACGACAGCGGGTCGCTCTTCGACACGCCTGCGGAGGCGCCTGCCGAGGAGAAGCCTGCTGAGGAGCCGGCTGCCGATCTCGGGACGGGTGGGTCGCTCTTCGACGTACCTGCTCAGGAGGCGGAGCCCGCTCCCGCCCCCGAGGCGAAGGCCGCGCCGGCTGCTCCGGCGCCGGCCGAGGAGCCTGCTGTCGACCTCGGTGGAGGCGGCTCGCTCTTCGACATCCCGGCTGCACCGGCCGAGGAGGCCGCACCGGCCCCCGAGGCGAAGGCTGCCCCGGCAGCCGAGCCTGCGGCCCCGGCTGCTCCGCCGGCCGCCGAAGAGCCGAGCATCGACCTCAGCGCAGGTGGTTCGCTCTTCGACATCCCGGCGAGCGAGCCCGCTCCTGCGGCTCCGGTCGAGGCCCCGGCTCCGGTCGAGACCGCGACGGAGACCCCGGCCGCACCCGCTGCGCCTGCACCCGCCGCACCTGCGGCAGGTTCGGGTGTGACGTCGGAGCCGAAGACGGACGTCGACTTCGACAGCCTCGGCTCGCTCTTCGACATCGAGGCGCCGGAGGGCACGGTCGCAGCTGCGGCTCCGGCCGCTCCCGCCCCCGCTGAGGCCGCTCCCGTGGCCGAAGCGGCCCCGGAGCCCGTGGTCGACGAGGCACCTGTCGAAGAAGCTGCGGTCGAGGTGGAGACACCGGCCGAGCCCGAGCCGGAGCCCGAGAAGGCGCCCGAGAAGGCGCCGGAGCCGAAGCCGGCACCGGCCGTGAGCGGAGAGGCTCACGCGCCGCGTACGGACGTCGACATCCACGAGGCAGGGTCGCTCTTCGACCTCTGACCTCGCCGCAGTCCGCTGCACCAGACGATGACACCTTGTGAGTGATTCACAAGGTGTCATCGTCATTTAGCCGAGGCGGCCGACCGGGGTGTGACGCCTCGGCGAGGGGTTTGACGTCACGTGATGTCAGATTGGGGTTGCGATGACGTCATCGTGATGTCATAGTGGTGCGTATGGACATCACGCCGTACATCGACAGCCTGCGACGGGACCTGCTGGCCGCGGCCGAGGCCTCGGGGCCGGAGGCGCGGGAGACCGCGGAGCGGCTCACCTACGCACTCGACCCGGCCGCTCGGCTGGCGATGATGGAGGCGGTGAGCCAGGCGGCCGCGGAGATCACGGCGGAGCTGCCGACGGGCAACGTGGACGTACGTCTGCGAGGGCGCGACTTGGAGTTCGGGGTCACGCTTCCCGAGCTCACCGAGCCGGTTCCCCCGACGCCGCCGACGCCGCCGACACCTCCCGCTCCCCCGGCTCCTCCCGCCCCGCCGGAGCCGGAGGGCGACGACAACCTCGCCCGGGTGACCCTCCGGATCCCCGAGTCGCTCAAGGCGAAGGCCGAGGAGGCCGCGGCCGACGCCGGCCAGTCGCTCAACACCTGGCTCGTCGGCGCGGTGCGCGCGGCGACCCGCGACAACGCGGTCAACGTCGACGTCGACCTCTCCGCGATCCCACACATCATCAACGAGGCGATGAGCAGCCTCGATCCGTTCCGCGGGAGCAACCGCGGCAGGTCCGACCGCCGGATGACCGGCTGGCTCTGACCTGAGCTCACAGCACGACCACGGACGGCCGCCCGGCCGGTCCGGTAGATCAGCACACCCTGAGGAGCACCATCATGAGCACGTACACCTTCATGTCCACCGCCCCCGCCAAGCTCTTCGTCGAGTTCGGGAAGGGCAACCTCGAGGTCCAGGCGACCGACACCGACGAGACCGTCGTCGAGATCGACGGCGAGGACGCCGAGAGTCTGGTCGTCGAGCAGAGCGGCGACACGATCAACATCATCGACCCGCACAAGGGTCCGTTCAACCGCTCGCGACGCTACGACATCAGCGTGACGGTCCCGACCCGCAGCCAGCTGCGAGCCCGCACCGGAACCGCCGACATCGCCACCCAGGGCGTCCTCCGGGCCGCCTGGCTCCAGACCGGGTCGGGCGACGTACGGATCGACCGGGTCACCGAGGAGTTCCAGGTCGAGTCCGGCTCCGGCGACATCGAGGCGGACACCCTCGACGGGCGCGCCTCGATCAAGTCCGGATCCGGTGACATCCGGATCGGTACGGTCCACGACCTGCACACCAAGACCGGCTCCGGCACCGTGGAGATCGACGAGGTCGAGGGCGACGTGAGCCACTCCACCGGCGCGGGCGACTTCGCGATCCACTCGGTCAGCGCGGGACGGATCTCGGTGAAGGGGGCCTCCTCCGACGTACAAATCGGGATCCCGAACGGCACCCCGGTGTGGACCGACGTCAACACGGTGACCGGCCGGTGCACCAGCACTGTCCAGAGCGCTGGCGCACCGGCCGCGGGTGAGCCCTACGTCGAGCTCCGCACCACCACCGTGAGTGGTGACATCACCCTCATCGGGCTCTGAGCCCGAGAGGGGCTACTCCTCCTCGTTCGCCTTGTCGGCGCCAGGGGCGTCCGGCACCACCGGCTTGAGCAGACCCCAGGCGATGAAGGAGCCCCCGATGACGAGCAGGACGATGCCCGCCCAGAGGTTGGCGTTGGGCCCGCCGGTCTTCTCGACCTCGGGGTCGCCGAACAGGCCCATCAGCAGCAGGATGACGCCGTAGATCGTGAGCAGGGACCCGATCACGTTGCGGATGTCGAAGAGCGACAGCAGCGTTCCCAGAAGGCTCTTGTTGACTTTGGCTTTGCTGTTTTCAGTGGACATCCCAGCCTCCTCAGAAGATCGCGTTCAGGATGGTGACCATGACCAGCGCAACACCGGCCAGGGGCACCGGGCGCTGCCACCACGGGCGACCGGCATCCTCGGGATCCACCAGGTCCTCCGGCGGGGTCTCGGAGTACACCAGACCCTTCAGGGAGCCTTCCGGCTTCGGCGCGGTCACCAGCGAGACGAGCACGCTGACGATGATGTCGACGAAGAAGGCCGCACCGGCAGCCACGAACGACGCACCCTGGCCGGAGAGCGGCAGGACACCGACGGAGAGGCCACCGAGCGTGCCGTCGGCGAGGATGCCGACGAGAACCGCCGCCAAGGTGCCGGAGACGAGGCCCATCCAGCCGGCGGTCGCGGTCATCCGCTTCCAGAACATACCCAGGATGAACGTCGCGAACAGCGGCGCGTTGAAGAACCCGAACAGGGTCTGCAGATAGTCCATGATGTTGGAGAAGTTGGACGCCAGGACCGCAGTGAAGATCGCGATGGCGGTCGCCGCGACGGTCGCCCAACGGCCGAGCTTCACGTAGAAGTCGTCGGGGCGGTCCTTGATGATGTACTCCTGGATGATGTCGAAGGACACCACCGTGTTGAACGCGGAGACGTTGGCCGCCATACCGGCCATGAACGCCGCCAGCAGGCCGGTGATCGCCAGGCCGAGCAGACCGTTGGGCAGCACCTCCGCCATCAGGTAGAGCAGCGAGTCGTTGTACGTCACACCCTCCCCCGAGGCACCGCCCGCGACCGACTCCCCCGCCTTCGTACGCGCGATCTCGGTGACCAGCACCGCCGCGATCATGCCGGGGAAGATGGTGATGAACGGGATGAACATCTTCGGGAAGGCGCCGATGATCGGCGTCTTCCGCGCCGCCGAGATCGAGTCGGCGGCCATCGCTCGCTGGACCTCGACGAAGTTGGTCGTCCAGTAGCCGAAGGAGAGCACGAAGCCGAGACCGAACACGATGCCGACGACCGAGAGGAAGTCGGAGGAGAAGCCGGTCAGGGCGGCGCCGGGCCAGGAGTTGAGCTGGTCGGCGGCGGGCGCGATGGTGTCGGGGTTGGCGGCCGCGGCCTTCTCGATCTTCGAGGTCAGGCCGTCCCAGCCGCCCACCCGGTGGAGGCCCAGGAGCGTCAGCGGCAGCAGCGCGGCGACGATCACGAAGAACTGCAGCACCTCGTTGTAGATCGCGGCCTTCAGACCACCGAGGGTGATGTAGGACAGCACGATCACCGCGGCCACGATCAGCGCCACCCACAGCGGCCAGCCGAGCAGCGCGTGCACGATCGAGCCGAGCAGGTAGAGGTTGATGCCGGCGATGAGCAGCTGCGCCAACGCGAACGAGAGCGCGTTGACCAGGTGGGCACCGGTGCCGAAACGGCGCTTCATGAACTCGGGGACCGAGCGCACCTTCGAGCCGTAGTAGAAGGGCATCATCACGACGCCCAGGAACAGCATCGCCGGGATCGCACCGATCCAGAAGTAGTGGACGGTGGGGAGACCGACCTGAGCCCCCGTCGCCGACATACCCATGATCTCGACGGCGCCGAGGTTTGCTGAGATGAAGGCGAGACCGGTGACCCACGCGGGCAGGGACCTGCCCGAGAGGAAGAAGTCGACCGAGCTCGACATGCCGCGGCTGGCCAGGAAGCCGATGCCGAGAACGAACGCGAAGTAGATCGCGATCAGGAGATAGTCGACCGCGTTGGCCTGGATCAGGGTGTCCGCGGCCAGGATGCTTGCTTGCATTCCGAGACCCTTCTATTTGATTGGGCGCACCAAACTTAACCACGCGTACGCCTCAAAAATGCGCTGGGTCACCCCTTCATCGACACGCCTTCTCGCCAGTAGCCCATGAAGGCGACCTGCTTGCGCGGCATCTCGAGCTCGTTGACCAGATGACGCCGCAGCGCGGTGACCATCCGGGACTCCCCGGCGATCCAGGCGTAGCGCCCGTCCTCGCCGTTCTCGGCGCCGTTCGCGACACCGTTCTCGGGGCCGGCGACCTCCTCGCCGGAGGACGAGTAGTCCGGGGTCTCCCACAGGTCCGGGTCCTCGACCTCGACCGAGGTCACGTCCTCGGGCGTCGCCTCAAAGCCGAGCAGCCCACCGACGGCAGCCAGGGCCGGTCCGCCCACGGGCGCGCCCTCGCGCGGCAGCCAGCTGACCTGCAGCCCCTCAGGCGCAGACACCTCCTGTACGTCACCAGCGACCGGCACCTCCAGGAAGGCCGATCCGGTGGCGTCCGCCGGCAAAGACTCGAGGATCGAGACGATCGCCGGGACGGCCGTCTCGTCGCCGACCAGGAGCAGCCGGGTGGCGTCACCGGGAAGCCACTCGATCCCGCCGTAGGGCTCGCCGAGCTTGGGTCCGGCGACCAGGATCTCGTCGCCCGGCTTGGCCGCGCCGGCCCAGTCGGAGCCGGGACCGTGCGCGCCGGGGTGCAGCACGAAGTCGACGTACAGACGCTTCTCGATGCCTTCACCCTCGATCGAGCGGATCGTGTAGGTGCGCATCCGCGGGCGCTCGTCCTCGGGGAGGGCGAGCCATTCGGTGTACCAGTCCTCGGCCGTGAGCTCGGGCAGTACGCCCGGGGTGGCCGGGAAGAGGAGCTTGATGCGCTGGTCGAGGGTCGGGCCGTCATTGCCGAAGTCGGCAAGGTCGTCGCCGGCCAGCTCGATCCGGGCGAAGGACGGGGAGAGGCGCTCGACGGAGCGCACCGAGACGCGGGCGAGGATGGGCATGTCAGGCTCCTTGTGCGTGGGGGTGAGCGGCGGGTCGATGGTGACGTCCGATCGGGACGACCATCGGTGTGCCCGAGACGGGGTCGACGATGACCTGGGATTCCAGGCCGAAGACCTGCTCGACGCGGTCGGCGGTGACCACCTCGGCGGGCGTGCCGGTGGCGGCGACCTTTCCGCCGCTCATCGCGATCAGGTGGTCGGCGTAGCGGGCGGCCAGGTTGAGGTCGTGGAGCACCATCACGACGGTGGTGCCTCGCGACGAGCGGAGCCCGTGGAGCAGATCGAGCAGGTCGACCTGGTGGGCGACGTCGAGGAACGTGGTCGGCTCGTCGAGGAGCAGCAGGTCGGTCTGCTGGGCGAGCGCCATCGCCACCCAGACGCGCTGCCGTTGACCGCCGGAGAGCTCGTCGACGACGCGGTCGGCTAGGTCAAGCGTGTCTGTCAGCTCGAGCGCCTCCGCGACCGCCGCGTCGTCCTCGGGCGACCAGCGCTGCAGCGCGCCGCGGTGGGGCTGCCGGCCGCGGCCGACCAGGTCGACGACGGTGATGCCCTCGGGAGCGACCGGCGACTGCGGCATCAACCCGAGCGTCTTGGCGACCGCGCGGGTGGGCTGCTTGTGGACCGCCTTGCCGTCCAGGACCACCTGCCCGGAGATGGGCCGGAGCAGCCGCGCCATCCCGCGCAGCAGGGTCGACTTCCCGCAGCCGTTGGCGCCGACGATCACCGTGGTGAGGCCGTCGGGGATCTCGAGCGAGACCCCGTCCACGACCGGCTCCGCTCCGTAACCGAGGCTCACACTCTCCGCAGCGAGTCTCATCAAGCCTTCCTTCCAGCCCGCCCAGCGGCGAGCAACCACAACAGGAACGGCGCCCCGAACGCACCGGTGACGACGCCTACCGGGAAGGAGACGCCGGGTACCGCATAGTCAGCGATGTAGTCGCCTGCCACCATCACGATGGCGCCGACGAGCGCAGCGCCGACCAGGGTCGTACGCCCGCCGTTGAGCGCCCGCGAGATCGGTCCGGCCACGAACGCGACGAAGGCGACCGGGCCGGCCGCGGCGACGCCGAGAGCGGTGAGCAGGACGGCGATCAGGAGCAGCAGGTCCGTATGCCGCCGGCTGACGCCCAGGCCCGTGGCCACGTCCGGGCCGAGCTGGACGATCTGGGCCGAGCGGGCGGTCCAGATCAGCGCCGGGACGAGCACGACGAGGAAGCCGAGCAGGATCCAGATGGTGGGCCAGGTGACGCCGTTGAGCGCGCCGGTCAGCCAGCGCAGCACGAGCAGGGCGTCGAACTCGTTGGCGCGGGTGAAGAGATAGTGGACGACCGCGGTCATCGCGGCCGCGGCGGTGACTCCGACGAGGACGAGCCGATAGCTGCCGTCGGAGCCGGCGACGAGCCGGACCGCCACCGCGATAGCGATCGCACCCACGATCGCGGCGATGCTCAGGGCCAGCCCCTGCAGGTCGAGCACCACGATCGCGAAGACCGCCGACGCGCTCGCGCCGAGCGAGACCCCGACGATGTCGGGGCTGGCGAGCGGGTTGCGCAGGGTGCTCTGGAAGACGGCGCCGGCGCTGCCGAACGCGACGCCGACCAGCACCCCGAGGATCGCCCTGGGCAGCTTCTCCGACATCAGCAGGAAGGTGGCGCCGGGGATCTCGGCACCGCCGAGGATCCGGAAGAAGTCCGGCACGGTGATGATGAAGTTGCCGAGCAGCACCCGGGCGACGAAGGCTCCGAAGAGGACCACCGCCAGGGCAGCGACCACGAACACATGGTGCCGTCGTGGAGCCCGCCGGGCCTTGCGTACGACGTCGACGGACCGGGTGGGTTCGACAGAAGTTGTGCTCACAGGCCGGCCATCCGTCCGCGCCGAAGGAACCATACGAAAGCAGGTACGCCGACGACGGCCGTCATGATGCCGACCTGCACCTCGGTGGGCGGCAGCACCACTCGGCCCAGCGCGTCGGCGATGGCGGTGAGCGCGGCTCCGGCGGCGATGGAGAGCGGCAGCACCAGCGTGTAGCTGGGACCGACCAGGGCGCGTACGGCGTGCGGGACGACCAGACCGACGAAGGCGACCGGGCCGACCAGAGCGGTGGCGGTGCCGCTCAGCAGGACCACCGCGATCCCGACGAACACCCGGTCCAGACCGGTGCGGCGGCCGAGCCCCTTGGCGAGGTCGTCGCCGAGCGCGAGCGCGTCCAGGACCCGGGCGCCCAGCAGGGCCATCACGGCACCGATGGCGAGGAACGGAGCACAGATCGCGAGGTCACCCCAGTCGCTGCCGATGGTGCCGACCTGCCACTGCCGGAAGACCTCCAGGCCCTTGTGGTCCATCAGCAGGATGCCGCTGGTCCAGCTGGTCAGCGCCGCCGTCAGCGCCGCGCCGGCCAGCACCAGCTTGGCGGGGGTGGCGCCGTCACGGCCGATCGCGGCGACGCCGTGCACGAGGATCGCGGCGAGAGCGGAGCCGATGAAGGCGGCCCACAGCAGCGAGTCGAGGCCGGTGGCTCCGACGTACACGAGTGCTACGACGACCGCGAAGGCCGCACCGGCGTTGAGGCCGAGCAGCCCTGGGTCCGCCAGCGGGTTGCGGGTGAGTCCCTGCAGGCAGGCGCCGCCGAGCGCGAGCGCGCCGCCGACGGCGAAGGCGATCGCGGTGCGGGCGATCCGGTTCTCCAGGATCGCGTGCCCGAAGCTGCCGTCGTCGAAGAGTGCGGTGGGCGGAACCCACTCGGAACCGAGCAGGACCGAGGCGACGGCCGCGAGGAGCAGCGCCGCCAGGATCAGCCCGATCCCAGGCAGCCTCCTGCCCCGGACGACCGCGGCGGCAGCTGCTGCCGGGTCGGCCGGGGCCAGAGGCGTACGTGTGGTCAACGCGGGCTTCACTCAGCCGCGGTGACGTTGACCTTTCCGCCGTCGACCGCCTCGGCGATCGAGGGAACGAGCTCGTCGATGAAGTACGGGATCGACAGGGTGCTCGCGGCGGAGAAGGTCAGGGAGAGCGGCTGGTCGGTCACGTCGAGGTAGTGGCCGTCCTTGATCGCGGGGATCTGGCTGAGCAGCTTGTCCTTCTGCAGGGCCTCGAAGCTGCCCTCGGTGTAGCCGAGGTTGATCAGCACCTCCGACTCCAGCTCGGGAGCCTTCTCCGCGGAGACGTCGGTGTAGAACTGGCCCTTCGGAACGAGCTTGTCGGCGACCGGGGCCAGCTCCATGCCGAGCTGGGTGAGCATCTGCGGGCGGGCGTCGCCGGCGCCATAGAGGCCGATGGTGCCGAGCTTGGAGTTGTCCTGGACACCGGTGACCAGGTAGCTGGCACCGACGATCTGCGGGTGGTCCTTCTGGGCCTGCGCGATCGCGTCCTCGGTCTCCTTCTTGACCTCCTCGGACAGGGTGACCCGGCCGGTGGCCTTGCCGATCATCTCGAGCGAGTCCTGCCAGGAGGTCAGCCACGGGTCACCGGGGAAGGCGACGGTCGGGGCGATCTCGCTGAGCTTCTTGTAGTCGGCCTCGGTGATGCCCGAGTTGGTGGCCAGGATGAGGTCGGGCGCAGCCTTGCTGATCTCGGTGAAGGGGATGCTGGTGTCGGCGTTGTAGCGCACCGGCTGCTTGCCGCCGACCTCCTTCAGCTCGGCGTCGAACCAGTCGGTCGACTGCTGCTCGTTGCCGCCCCAGGTGATCGCCTGGGCAGCGACCGGGACGACACCTAGCGACAGCGCCACGTCGTGGTCGGACCAGCCGATGGTGGCGACGTTGGTCGGCTCCTCGGGGATCTCGGTGCTGCCGTAGGCGTGCTCGACGGTGACAGGGAACGCGCCCTTGTCTGCCTTCGAGGCAGAGTCCGCGGAGCCGTCCGCGGAGTCGGTCGCGCCCGTGCTGCACGCAGCCAGGCCGGTGGCAGCGAGCACGAGGCTCGCTGCGATGAGTACGGATCGACGGATCACGGGGGAACACCTCATGGGGTTAGGCAATGCTTAGTTAGGACAGCCTAAACACATCTCGGTTCCGACGAAGGATCGGCCCCTGCCTTTTGGACAGGCTCAGGCGCACAGGTCAGGGCCTGACGAACGCCGCCCGTTCGGCCTCGACCCGATCCCGGATCACACAGTCGAGCGAGTGGTCGTTGATGATCCCCATCGACTGCATGAACGCGTACATCGTCGTCGGCCCGACGAACTTCCAGCCTCGCTTCTTGAGGTCCTTGGAGAGGCTGATCGAGGCGGCGGAGGTGGCCACCACCTCCGGGACCTTGAGCGGCTCGGGCTCGAAGCCCCAGACGTACGCAGCCAGCGACCCACGCTCCTCGACGAGCTCGACCGCGCGGCGGGCGTTGTTGATCGCCGCCTCGATCTTGCCGCGGTGGCGGATGATCCTCGCGTCCTGCAGGAGCCGCTCGACGTCGCCCTCCTCGAACTCGGCCACCTTGTGGAAGTCGAAGTCGGCGAAGACCTCGCGGAACGCTGGCCGCTTGTTGAGGATCGTGCGCCACGACAGCCCGCTCTGGAAGCCCTCCAGGCAGATCTTCTCGAAGAGCCGTACGTCACCGCCGGCCGGAAATCCCCACTCGGTGTCGTGGTAGCCGAGGAACTCCGGCGCCCCGCCGGCCCACGCGCAACGCGTCTGGCCATCGGGGGCCAGGAATGGTGCTTCACTCATCCACCCGACCCTAGCCGCGACCACCGACAGCCCTGCTCAGATCTTGGTGCGGTGGAAGCTCTGGAAGCTGCGCGAGGCGGTCGGGCCGCGCTGGCCCTGGTAGCGGCTCCCGTACTTCTCGCTGCCGTAGGGGTTCTGGGCGGGCGAGGTGAGCCTGAAGAAGCAGTACTGACCGATCTTCATCCCCGGGTAGAGCTTGATCGGCAGCGTCGCGACGTTGGCCAACTCGAGCGTCACGTGGCCGGAGAAGCCCGGGTCGACGAAGCCGGCGGTGGCGTGGGTGAGCAGCCCGAGCCGCCCCAGTGAGCTCTTGCCTTCCACGCGCGCGGCGATGTCGTCGGGCAGGCTGACGGTCTCGTACGTCGACCCGAGCACGAACTCGCCCGGGTGCAGGATGAACGGCTCATCCCCCTCGGTCTCGATCTGCCGCGTGAGCTCGGACTGGTCCACGGCCGGGTCGATCGTGGCGTACTTGTGGTTGTCGAAGACCCGGAAGAACCGATCCAGACGTACGTCGACGGACGACGGCTGCAGCATCGACTCGTCCCAGGGGTCGATGACGATCCTTCCGTCGTGGATCTCGGTCAGGATGTCCTTGTCGCTGAGCAGCACGGGGCAAATCTAGTCCAAATCCGGTTGAATCAAGGCCATGGCACTGGATGCGCTGATTCCCGGCGGCTACCGCCGGTACGTCGCGCTCGGCGACTCCTTCACCGAGGGCGTCGGTGACGCCGACGCACGTCGTCCGAACGGCGTACGCGGCTGGGCCGATCGGGTTGCCGAGGTGATGGCCGAGCGGACCCCTGAGTTCACCTACGCCAACCTCGCCGTCCGCGGCCGCGGGATCGACCGGATCGTCAAGGAGCAGGTCGCAGCGGCGATCGCGCTCGAGCCGGACGTGGTGACGATCTACGGCGGATCGGTCGACCTGATGTGGCCGCACGTCGACATCGACGCCCTGCTCGTGACCTACGAGTCGGCGATCGAGCAGCTCGTCGACAGCGGCGCGAAGGTGCTGGTCTTCACCGCGTACGGCGCGCGGGCGTCGACCGTCGGGCGGCTGCTCCGCGGGCGCTTCGCGGTCTACAACGAGGCCGTCCGCGAGATCGCTCAGCGGCGCGGTGCGACGCTGGTCGACTTCTGGCGGATGACCGAGTACGACGCCGCCGGCTACTGGGACGGACACGGCTTCCTGGGATCCCCCGGCCACCAGCTGATGGCGATCAAGGTCCTGGACACCCTCGGCGTACGCCACCACCTCCCCACCCCGAAACCGCTGGTCGTCATCGAGGAACCGAGCGTGGGCGGCCCCATCCGCGAGGTCCGGCGGCTCGCTGCCCGAGCACTCCCCTGGGCTGTACGCCGCATGCTCCGCGGTCCCACGGGAGACGGGCTGTCGGCCCGCTATCCCCAGATGACGCGACTTTCCTGAACCGGTTTCGCACCTGGCCCTGAGTGTGGGGTAACATCCTGGTCGCACCTGCGGACGTAGCTCAGTTGGTAGAGCGCAACCTTCCCAAGGTTGATGTCGCGAGTTCGAATCTCGTCGTCCGCTCCAATGATGGCGGGCCGTGCCGTTGGGCACGGCCTGTTTCAGTTCACTTGCACGATCCAAGTGACGCAGCACACGATCGCGGGTGTTTGCGGCTTGCGTCCATTAAGATTGGGTTTCTGTTTTCCAATCATTGTGTGAACGACACGTAAAGGATCACTCGACATGCCCGCGGGCTCGAGCAGCCGATTCACCGACGGACGAGTCCCCGACCACGGCATCGGAGATCTCTTCACCTACGAGGCACGCCTCCAGGCGCGACTCGACGTCGAGGCGGCCCTGGCCGGCGCCGAAGCGGCCGTGAAGGTGATCCCCGCGGAGGCCGGCGAGGCGATCGCCGAGGCCGCCGACCTGGACAAGCTCGACCTGGACCGCATCGAGAAGGCGACCGCCGAGCACAGCCACCCGCTGACGCCGCTGGTCGAGGAGCTCTGCCGGGTCGTCGGCGCGAAGCACGGCGGCTGGGTCCACTGGGGCGCGACCACGCAGAACATCACCCAGACCGCCGACCTGATCCTGATGCGCCAGGCGCACGACAAGATCCTCGATCTGCTCGGTGACCTGCTGCGCTCGCTGTCGAAGGTCGCCGAGGCCGGCGCCGAGGTGCCGATGCCGGGACGTACGCACTCCCAGCACGCGGTCCCGATCACCTTCGGCTTCAAGGTCGCCATCTGGATCGACGAGATCGCCGCGCACGTCGACCGGCTCCGCTCGGTCGAGGACCGCGTCTTCCGGCTGCTCATGGGCGGCGCGGCCGGCACCATGGCCTCCTTCGGCTCCCACGCCCGCGCCATCGAGACCGAGACGGCCTCCCGGCTCGACATGGGCTCGATGCCGGTCCCCTCGCGCGCGATCAACGACGGCATGGTCGAGTGGGTCTCGATCCTGGGGATGCTCGGTGGCACCGCCGGCAAGATCGGCAAGGACGTCTACTCGATGATGCAGCCCGAGTTCGGGGAGGCCTTCGAGCCGATCCCCGAGGGCACCATCGGCTCCTCGACGATGCCCCACAAGCGCAACCCGCAGCTCACCCTCGACGTCATCACCGCCGCCACCCAGCTGCGCGGGCTCGTCGCCCCGGCGATGGAGTCGATGCTCCACGACCACGAGGCCAACGGCGCCATGACCGGCATCCTCGAGGACGCAGTCGCGCAGGCGTCGCGCCTGGCCGGCGACGTACTCGCGAGGCTCGTGGTCATCTTCACCGGCCTGACCTTCGACGAGGACCGGATGCGCGCCAACCTGGCTCTCTCAGGCGGCCTCATCGGCTCCGAGTCTCTGATGCTCGAGCTCGGCGAGCGCATCGGCCGCCAGGTCGCCCACGACGTCGTCTTCGAGCTGGCTCAGCGCTCGGCCGTCGACGACATCGACTTCGCCTCGCTCCTCGCGGATTCGCCCGAGGTCTCCGAGCACTTCACCCGCAGCGAGATCGCCGACCTGCTCGACCCGTGCCGCCACCTCGGTGAGTCCGCCAACATCGCCCGCGCCATGGCCGAGCACGCCCGCCGGGTGGCCGACGGCATCCAGATCCCCGCCGTCTGAGGCTGGGTTCCACGGACGTCGATAGGCTGCGTACGTGGCTTTCGAAGGTTTCCCCGTTGCAGCGCTCGACTTCTACGACGACCTCGAGGTCGACAACACCAAGTCGTTCTGGGAAGCCCACAAGCACGTCTACAAGGAGTCGGTCCACGCGCCGATGAAGGCGCTCACCGACGAGCTCGCCGAGGAGTTCGGCAGCGCCAAGATCTTCCGGCCCTACCGCGACGTACGTTTCTCGAAGGACAAGCTCCCCTACAAGACCCACCAGGGAGCCTTCGTGGCCGTGGCTCCGCAGACCGGCTACTACGTCGAGGTCTCGCCCCGCGGCATCCGCACCGGTGGCGGCTGCTACTGGTTCGAGCCGCCCCGGCTGGCCGCCTTCCGCGACGCCATCGTCCACGACCACTACGGCGCTGACCTGGAGAAACGTCTCGCGGTCGCGGAGAAGAAGGGCTACGAGGTCACCGGCGACCGCCTCAAGACCGCCCCGCGCGGCATCGACAAGGACCACCCCAAGATCGAGCTCCTCCGCCACAAGTCGATCCACCTCGGCCACACCATCGGCTTCGAGCCGATCATCCACACCCCCGACTTGGTCGGCGAGGTGAAGAAGGACTGGCGAGCCGTACGTCCTCTGGTCGAGTGGATCGCCGAGCACGCCGTGGCGTGAGCTTGATACGAGATAGTCCGGGACGTTTCAGCCCACTACCAGTCGGTAGATGGGCTCGAACGTCCCGGACTATCTAGCGTCAGGCGGAGGTGAAGCTCGCCATCGTGCGCTCGGGCTCCCAGAAGGCCTTCATGGAGGCGATGCGGCCCTCGTCGTTGACGGTGTAGACCATGATCAGCTCGGTGGTGGTGTAGCTGCCGTCAGGGAACGACGTCTTGATCTTGCCGACGTTGGCGCAGGTGTTGCCGGCGGGGTTGGCGAAGGAGTCGTTGATCTCGAACTCGAACGTGTGGACCGAGGCGATGGCCTTCTCCCAGAAGGCCTTGAGGCCCTCGTGACCGTGGTGGCCCTTGCCCTCGGGGTCGAACATCGACGGCCCGACCGGGTCCTCGAGCACGCAGTCCTCGGCATAGATCGTCAGCCACTCGTCGAGGTCGCCCTTGGCGACGGCAGCATAGGAGCGTTGCCCGGCCGTACGTGCGGGATGGTCGTCGTCGGGGGCGTTCCAGGTGATGGCGTCGGAGGAGATCATGCGGCAGATCGTACGCCGAAACTGGAACGTGTTCTACCGACCAGGTGCTAGCAAATGTGAGCAAGACCCCTACTCATGAGTAGACCCGGGCTTGCCACCCCTCGAGAGCGAGCCTATTCTTAATGTTACCCGCCAGTAGTGCGTGCCGACCGGCGCTCCCGCAACTGGTAAATCCGACAAAGGTTATGAAGGTGGATCAGTGAGCCACTACAAGAGCAATCTCCGCGACATCGAGTTCAACCTGTTCGAGGTCTTCGGCACCGACAAGGTCCTCGGCACCGGTCCCTTCGCGGACCTGGACGTCGACACCGCGAGGGAGATCCTCGCCGAGGTCGAGCGTCTCTCGCGCGAGGATCTCGCGGAGTCGTTCGTCGAGGCCGACCGCAACCCGCCGGTCTTCGACCCCAAGACGAACACCGCTCCGGTCCCGGCCGCGTTCAAGAAGTCGTACGACGCGTGGATGGAGTCGGGCTTCTGGAGCCTGCACACTCCCGAGGAGATCGGCGGCCAGGTGGCCCCGAACTCGCTCGTGTGGGCGACCGCCGAGATGCTGCTCGGTGCCAACCCGGCGATCTGGATGTACGCCGCCGGCCCGTTCTTCTCGAAGGTCGTCTTCGAGAACGGCAACGAGCGCGACAAGCGCATCGCCAAGTTCATGGTCGAGAAGCTGTGGGGCTCCACCATGGTGCTGACCGAGCCCGACGCGGGCTCCGACGTCGGTGCCGGCAAGACCTTCGCCACGCCCAACGAGGACGGCTCCTGGAACATCACCGGCGTCAAGCGCTTCATCACCAGCGCTGAGTCGGACCTGCAGGAGAACATCATGCACCTCGTCCTCGCCCGCCCGAAGGGCGTCGAGGGCGTCGGCGGCCCGGGCACCAAGGGCCTCTCGCTCTTCCTCGTGCCGAAGTACCACTTCGACCACGAGACCGGTGAGCTCACCGGCGAGCGCAACGGTGCGTACGTCACCAACGTCGAGCACAAGATGGGCATCAAGGTGTCCAACACCTGCGAGCTCACCTTCGGCGACCCGCAGGTCGGCGGCGGCGAGCCCGCCAAGGGCTGGCTGCTCGGCGAGGTGCACGACGGCATCCGCCAGATGTTCGACGTCATCGAGAACGCTCGGATGATGGTCGGCACCAAGGCGATCGCGACCCTCTCGACCGGCTACCTGAACGCTCTCGAGTACGCCAAGACCCGCGTCCAGGGCGCCGACCTCGTCGCCGCCGGCAAGACGGACCCGCGCGTCACGATCACCCACCACCCCGACGTACGCCGCTCGCTGCTGGTGCAGAAGTCGTTCGCCGAGGGCATGCGCGCGCTGGTCTACTACACGACCTCGTGGCAGGAGAAGGTCGTCCTCACCGAGGACGGCTCCGACGAGAACAAGCTGGCTGCCGCGGTCAACGACCTGCTGCTGCCGATCGTCAAGGGCTACGGCTCCGAGCGCGCCTGGGTGCTGCTCGGCACCGAGTCGCTGCAGACCTTCGGTGGGTCGGGCTTCCTGCAGGAGTACCCGATCGAGCAGTACGTCCGCGACGCCAAGATCGACTCGATCTACGAGGGCACCACCGCGATCCAGGGCCAGGACTTCTTCTTCCGCAAGATCGTGAAGAACCAGGGCGCCGCGCTCGGCCAGATCGCCGGCGAGATCCAGGCCTTCCTCGACGCCGAGGGCTCCGCCGAGCTCAAGGAGTCGCGTGCGCTGCTCGCGACCGCGCTCGAGGACGTCAACGCGATCGTCGGGCACATGTTCAACGACCTGATGGCCTCCCAGGAGGAGATCACCAACATCTACAAGGTCGCCCAGAACACCTCGCGCCTGCTGCTCGCCGTCGGCGACGTCGTGGTCTCGTGGCTGCTGCTGCGCCAGGCCGAGATCGCTCTCGCCGCCCTGGCCGGCGACGCCGGCAAGGACACGGACTTCTACACCGGCAAGGTCGCCGCCGCGAAGTTCTTCGCCTCCTACAACCTGCCCAAGCTGACCGCTGAGCGGGCCATCGCCGAGGCGATCGACAACTCGATCATGGATCTGCCCGAGTCCGCTTTCTGACTCTGATCCGCTCGTACGCTGCGGCCCGCCCGGTTCTCCGGGCGGGCCGCGGTGCGTCTGGCGGAATTCCTCGGGCACGCTCGGTGGTTGAGGAGTCACGTGACCTCTGTGACCGAGCCCCGGCCGCGTACGAACCCCGCGCATCATACTCGCGGGTTCTGGTCGGTGGCGTTCCTGTTCGCGGCGACGATGGGCTTCGCGGCCGCGCCGGCACCGCTCTACGTCTTCTACGTCGACGAGCAGGGCTGGGGCTCGTTCGTGATCACGGTGGTGTTCGCGACGTACGGGGCGGGGGTGGCAATCTCGCTCTTCCTCGCCGGCCACCTCTCGGACCGGTTCGGGCGGCGGCGGGTGGTGGCGCCGGCGGTGCTGCTCAACGTGCTCTCCGCGCTGATCTTCCTCTCCACCCATGAGCTGGGCTGGCTGCTGCTGGCTCGGCTGCTGTCCGGGCTCGGCGTCGGCATGCTGACCGCGACCGCGACGGCCCACCTCGCCGAGCTGCACCGGCGCAGCCGGCCGGCGGCTCCGGCGACCCGCGCCGAGGTCGTCGCGACCGCGGCCAACATCGGTGGCCTCGGCCTCGGCCCGCTGGTCGCGGGAGCGCTGGCCGAGTGGGCGCCGCGACCGCTCTACACGCCGTACGCGGTCTTCGCGTTCCTCATGGTGCTCGGGCTGCTCGCGGTCGTGGCGGCGCCGGAGACGGTCGACACCGACCAGCCGGGGTGGACCTACCGGCCGCAGCGGGTGCGGGTGCCGGCCGATGCGCGCGGCGCCTACTTCGCCGCGGGGATGGCGAGCTTCGTGGCGTTCGCGATGTTCGGCTTCTTCACCTCGCTGGTGCCGTCGTTCCTCGCCGAGGATCTGGACATGCACTCCCACGCCGTCGCGGGCGTGGTCGGCTTCTCCATCTTCGGGGCCGCGGCGCTCTTCCAGGTGCTGGCCGGGAGCTGGCCGCGTCAGAGGTTGTACGTCGTCGGACTGATCGCATTGACCGCCGGACTGATCCTGGTCGTCGGTGCCCTGCTGTCCGGCACGTTCTGGGTTCTGGTCGTCGGGGCCGTCGTCACCGGGGCCGGGGCGGGGATGTCGTTCAAGGCTGCGATCGCCACCGTGATCTCGGTGGCGCCGGCGAACAGCCGTGGCGAGGCGCTGGCCGGGCTCTTCCTGATGGCCTATCTCGGGATCACGGTGCCGGTGGTTCTGCTGGGGATCCTGCTGCAGTACGTCGCGACCGAGCCGGCGATGCTCGCCTTCGGCGGGCTCCTGCTGGTGCTGCTCGGGGTCGCGGCTCGTGGGGTGTCGGGGGCGCGGCGTACGGCCTGAGTGTCGTCGACCGCGATGCAGGGGACGGTATGCCTGACCGAAACAGGCGGGTAGCGTTGAACGCCAGCCTTCTCACGTCTGGAGTTCTGTCATGACCATCGGCCTTGGGATCATACTGTTGGTCCTCGGACTCATCCTGCTCACCGGAGCGGTCGATCTGCCCGACGACATCGCCAACGCCATCGCCACCGAACCGCTCGGCTGGATCCTGACCATCGCCGGCGCACTCGCGATCGCGATCGGCGTGCTGCTGTCGGTGAACCGCTCGCAGCACACCGCGGCCGTCGAGCACCGCCGTTACGACGTCGGCCCGTACCCCGCGGAGCCGCAGGGCCCTTATCCCGGCCAGCCGCAGGGCAACTACCCGCCGCAGCAGGGCAACTATCCTCCCAGCCAGGGCCCGGGCCCGTCGCAGGGTGGCTATCCGGGCGGCCGGGGCTGACGCACCCGGCGCAGCTGCGACCTGGCGGCGCGGCGTACGGCCTCGCTCAGGTCGTCGAGAGCGATCGAGTCGAGGCGCCAGCGCTGCCAGAAGAGCTGGATGTCGATCGGCTTCGCGCCGGGGAGCGGGACCGTGGCGCCTGACTCGAGGTCGGCCTCGGCCTGGGCGTCGAGGAGCATCCCCCAGCCGAGGCCGCGCCTGATCGCCTCGTGGAAGTCGTGGCTGCTCGGGACCCGGTGGACGACCGGTGGCCGGGTCGCGCCGTGCGCCGCCAGCACCTCGTCCTGGAGGTGGTCCTTCTCGTTGAAGACGATCATCGGGATCGCGCCCCAATCGATGCCTCTGCCCTTGCGGTGGCGCTCGATGAGCGCCGGGGCCGCGCCGGGCGTGTAGCGGAGCCGGCCGAGCGGCTCGGCCGTGCAGCCCTGGACCGGCTTCGGCTCGCTGGTGACCGCGGCGAGGACCTCGCCTCGGCGCAGCGCGTCGGCCGAGTAGCCCTGGTCCTCCACGGTGATCCGCAGCGCCGTCCGGTCCCAGTTCGCCACCTCGTCGAGCACCGGACGGAACCAGGTCGCGAGAGTGTCCGCGTTGACCACGACCGAGAGGTCGACGACGGTGTCGTCGCTGCTGTTGCCTGAGCTCAGGGTCGCGGCGGCCTCGTCGAGCAGCAGTCGGAGCTGTCGGCCGTGCCTGATCAGGGGCTCGCCTGCCTCGGTGGGGGTGCAGGGAGTCGTACGCCGCACCAGCACCTGCCCGGCCGCCCGCTCGAGCGCCCGGATCCGCTGGCTGACGGCGCTCGGGGTGATGTGGAGGCGTCTCGCCGCGGCGTCGAAGGTGCCTTCCTCGGCGATCACGACGAGGGTCTCGAGCTGGGTCGGGTCGAGGGCGGGCACGCCTTAAGTGTGGCTTATCTTCGGTTAGATTCTTTCGCTGGTCTGTAGGCGTGTGGCGGCTTAGCGTCGCTGGTGTGGTCAACGCCAGCCTCGCCGGACTCTTCACCGGACTCAGCCTCATCATCGCCATCGGGTCCCAGAACGCGTACGTCCTGCGGCAGGGCATCCTCCGCTCGCACGTGCTCGCGGTGGTGGCCGTGTGCGCGGTCTCCGACCTCCTCCTCATCTGTGCCGGGGTCGCGGGCATGGGGGCTGTCGTCGAGAGCGCCGGGTGGGCGGTGGAGGTGCTGCGCTGGTTCGGGGTCGTGTTCCTCGGTTGGTACGGCATCGGGTCGTTCCGGCGGGCGCTGCGGCCCTCGGGGATGGATGCTGCGGATGCGCCCCGCGAGACGCTCCCCCGCGTGATCGCCAAGGCCGCTGCCTTCACCTGGCTCAACCCGCATGTTTACATCGACACACTTGTGCTCCACGGGTCGATCGCGGCGACGTACGGCTCGGCGCGATGGGGGTTCGCCGTCGGCGGGTGCGTGGCCAGCATCGTCTGGTTCGCCGGTCTCGGCTACGGCGCCCGGCTCCTCGCGCCGCTGCTCGCCAGCCGGCGTGCCTGGCAGGTGCTCGACAGTCTCATCGGGTGCATGATGCTCGCGATCGCGGGCGGGCTCGCGCTGGGCGGACTGGGCTGATCGGGCGGGCAGACTTTCAAATCCAGCCAATGTGTTGACCGGCGGCCTAGTGTGGCCGCATGCCGTGGACGACCTCCGACATTCCTGACCTGACCGGCAAGAACGCCGTGGTGACCGGACCGACGCTGGGCGGGATCGGCTACTTCATCGCGCGCGGCCTCGCTGCCGCGGGGGCACGGGTGATCCTGGCGGGGCGGTCCTGGGAGAAGCTCGACGCGGCCGCGGAGGCACTGACCGAGGAGGTTCCCGGCGCCAGCCTCGACCGGGTCGCACTCGATCTCTCCTCGCTCCAGGCGGTGCGAGCGGGGGCCGAGGCGATCGCGGCGGCGACCTTCGACGGCGGCGGACCCCTGCACCTGCTGGTCAACAACGCCGGTGTGATGGCGACGCCGCAGTCGCGGACCGTGGACGACCTCGACCTGCAGATGGCGACCAACCACTTCGGGCCGTTCCTGCTGACCGGGCTGCTGCTCGAGCCGCTGGCCGAGAGCGGCGAGGGACGGATCGTCACCATGGCGAGCATGGCGCACAAAGTGGCCCGCAAGGCGCCGCTCGGGTTCCCGACGGTGCAGGTTGGCCGCTATTCGCCGTGGGGCGTCTACTCCCAGTCGAAGCTCGCCAACCTGCTCTTCACCTTCGAGCTCCAGCGGCGCCTGGAGAAGGCGGGGCTGCCGGTCGGCGCGTACGCCGCCCACCCGGGGCTTGCCGCCACCCACCTCATGGCGAACGGCGCCTCCCGGCGCATGATCGCGCCGATCGCGAGCATCGGCGAGGCCGCAGTCCGGGCGATGGCGCAGACCCCGGAGGCCGGCGCCTGGCCGGCGCTGATGGCGGCGACCTATCCGGGGCTCGAGCCCGGGACGTACATCGGGCCGAGCGACGCCTTCGAGGGTCGTGGTGTGCCCAAGCCGGTCACCGCGACGCGCCTCGCGCGCGATCCCGAGGCGGCGCGGGCCCTGTGGGAGCTCTCCGAGCAGACCACCGGGCTGTGCTACCCCTGATTGGCCTACCCCTGACCAAAGTCTGAGCCCGGTCGCTACCTCCGGCCGATGCCTCGACGGTGCCCCGGATCCTAGATTCACCAGGGTGAGCAAGAAGGTCCAGATCTGGTCGCGGACGATCTCCGAACACACCCACCATCTCGAGGTGACCGGGGAGATCATCCGTACGTTCGTGTGGACCGTCGACGGCGAAGAGGTCCTCACCAAGAAGACCGCCGACGACCGGGCACGCCTGGAGAGCAAGGAGCACGGGAGCCTGCTCGTCATCCACTCGGGGCTCGGCACGCCGCGCCGCGCGACCTTCTTCGAGCCCGGCGAGGACTTGGCCGGGATGACCGGCATCGGTGGCGTCGACCTCACCCCGGAGCCGGGATCACGGGCAGCTGCGTACGAACGCCGGGTGATCGACCACCCCAAGCGCTATGCGATCATCGAGACCCTCGGCGGCGCCGCGGGCGTGGTCGGCGGCATCGTCGCCGCGATGGTCGTCGCGTGGATCGTTTCGCGAATCTCGCTCCCGGACATCGACCTCCCGCTCCCGAACCTGCCGGACCTCCCCGACCTGCCGTTCCCCGACCTCCCCAGCATCCCGTGGCCGTCGATCCCGTGGCCGGACCTGCCGAACGTACAGGTCCCCGAATGGGTCAAGTGGGTCGCCAACAACCTGAAGTACGTCTGGCCCATCGTCCTCGCCTTCGTCCTCGCCCAGGGCGAGATCAAGCGCCGCCGCAAGCACGCCGAGGCGTCGGCCGCGCAGGCCGAAGCGTCAGGTACGTCGGCCGAGAAGTCACGCCCGCTGGCCGAGAAGGCAGCGGATGACGTTTCGACCGACGCGAGTGACGCTTCGGGCGACGGGGGTGACGCCTCGGCCGACGCGGGTGACGCCTCGGCTGATTCGGGTCAGCGGCGAGGCTTGTAGGTCGGCTTCTCGCGCTTGAAGGCGGCCTCGCGGGCGATCTTGGTGTTCTCGCCGAAGAGGAGGCGGAGCTGCTCGATGCGCTCGCGGGAGAAGGTGCGCTTGATGGGCGAGTACCAGGTGTCGTTGAAGAGGCGCTTGGCGGCGGCGAGCTGGTCGGGGGAACGCTCGGAGAGCTTGCGGGCGAAGGCGGTCGCGGTGGCCACGGGGTCGGCGGAGAGCTCGGTGACCAGGCCCAGCTCGTAGGCGCGCTCGCCGGAGAACTGCTCGGCGGTCATGGTGAGCTTCTTGGCGGTGTCGATGCCGACCACCTCGGAGAGCGACCGGATGCCGGTCATGTCGGGGATGATGCCCCACTTGCCCTCGAGGACCGACCACTGCGAGTCGGGCTCGGCGATGCGGAAGTCGGCGCCGAGCGCGATCTGTACGCCGCCGCCGAGGCAGTGACCGTGGACGGCCGCGATCACCGGGACCGGCAGCCGGCGCCAGGCCCACACCGACTCCTGGAACAGGTTGGTCCCGCGGAAGGGCACGGGCAGAAACGCGCCCACGATCTTCTTCGGGTCGCGCAGGACCGAGGCGAAGTCGAGGCCGGCGGTGAACGCGTCCCCCTCACCGGCGATGACCACCGCGCGCAGGTCGTGGTTCTTGCCGAGTTCCTTGGCGGTGTCGACCAGCTCCCGGAGCAGCTCGAGGGTCAGCGCGTTGAGCTTGTCCGGGCGGTTGAGACGCACCTGGGCGATGCCGTCGTTGATTTCGGTGGTGACGAGGGGCATGGGGAGAACATTACGGGGCAGTAGGCATGATGGGGCACATGGCTGACCCACGCGCTGGAACGCTCGCTACGCCCGCCGACCTGGTCGACGTACCTCACCTGGTCGCCTCCTACTACAACCTGCAGCCGGACCCGGACGATCCGGCCCAGCAGGTCGTCTTCGGCACCTCGGGGCATCGTGGGTCCTCGCTCAAGTCAGCCTTCAACGAGACGCACATCCTGGCCACGACCCAGGCGATCGTCGACTACCGCACCTCGCAAGGAATCGATGGGCCGCTGTTCATCGGGCGCGACACCCACGGCCTCTCCGAGCCCGCCTGGGCGAGTGCGCTGGAGGTGCTGGTCGCCAATGACGTACGCGTCCTGGTGGACGACCGCGACGGCTACACGCCCACACCGGCGATCTCGCACGCGATCCTTCGTGCCAACGCCGGACGCGTGTCGGGTGCTGGCCTAGCCGACGGGATCGTGGTGACCCCGTCCCACAACCCGCCCTCCGACGGCGGCTTCAAGTACAACCCGCCTCACGGCGGCCCCGCCGACTCCGACGCCACCAAGGTCATCGCCGCCCGCGCCAACGAGCTGATCCGCGCCGGGCTCTCCGGCGTCAAGCGAGTGCCGTTCGCCGCCGCGAAGCGACGAGCCGAGGCGTACGACTTCCTGGGCACCTACGTCGATGACCTGCCCAACGTGGTCGACCTGGCCGCCATCCGCGATGCCGGGGTGAAGATCGCCGCCGATCCGCTGGGCGGGGCCTCGGTCGCGTACTGGGGCGAGATCGCCGAGCGGCACAAGATCGACCTCAACGTCGTCAACGAGCTGGTCGACCCGACCTGGCGCTTCATGCCTCTGGACTGGGACGGCAAGATCCGGATGGACTGCTCCTCCCCCAGCGCGATGGCCGAGCTGGTGCGCTTCCTGGAGAACACCCCGGAGTTCGACATCGCCACCGGCAACGACGCCGACTCCGACCGGCACGGGATCGTCACCCGCGACGCCGGGCTGATGAACCCCAACCACTTCCTCGCGGTCGCGATCGACCACCTCTTCGGCGGCGCGCGTCTCGACTGGCCGGCGACCGCGCGCATCGGCAAGACCCTGGTCTCGTCCTCGATGATCGACCGGGTCGCCGGTGCGCTCGACAAGCCGCTGGTCGAGGTGCCGGTCGGCTTCAAGTGGTTCGTGCCGGGGCTGATCGACGGCTCGTTCGGCTTCGGCGGCGAGGAGTCGGCGGGCGCCTCGTTCCTGCGCTTCGACGGCACCGTGTGGACCACCGACAAGGACGGCATCATCCTCTCCCTGCTCGCCTCCGAGATCCTGGCGCGCACCGGCAAGGCGCCGTCACAGCGCTACGCGGAGCTGGTCGCTGAGCACGGTTCACCGGCGTACGCCCGGATCGACGCCCCCGCTTCGCGCGAGGAGAAGGCGAAGCTCGCCGGCCTCTCCCCCGAGGCCGTGACCGCGACCAGCCTGGCCGGTGAGGAGATCACCGCCAAGCTCACCGAGGCGCCGGGCAACGGTGCGGCCATCGGCGGCCTGAAGGTGACCACCGAGTCGGCCTGGTTCGCGGCCCGGCCGTCGGGGACGGAGGACGTCTACAAGATCTACGCCGAGTCCTTCCGTGGGCCCGAGCACCTGGCGAAGGTCCAGGAGGAGGCCAAGGCAGTCGTCTCCGCCGCCTTGGCCTGACCGCCCCGGAGGTCAACGCGTCCAGAACGGGCGCTCGGCGTCCTCCCGTACCGTCACGTTGACCCGATTGAAGAGGTTGTGGGTGGCGATGCAGAGGACCAGGGCAGCAGTCTGCTTCTCGTCGTAGTGCTTCGTGACCTCACGCCAGAGCTCGTCCGGCACCGCGTCCTCGGAGTCGGCGAGGCGGGTGAGGGCATCGGCGAGGGAGAGGGCTGCCTTCTCGGCCTCGTCGAAGAAGGGCGACTCGCGGAAGGCGGCCAGGCCGACGACCTTCTCGATCGGCAGGCCGACCTCGGCAAGACGTACGGCATGACCCTGGAGACAGGCGGCGCAGCCGTTGAGCTGGCTCACCCGGATGGCGACGAGCTCGGTCGTGGTCTCGGGAAGGCCACCCTCGGCCACGGCGGCCAAGAGGTTGCCGATGCCCTTGAATGCCTGCGGGATGACTTCTGCGGGGTTCTTCATTCGGTTGCTCATGCCATCCCTGACCCGCCCCGCCGCATCGATGTGACAGGTCGGTGAAAGAAAAGTTTCTTTCACGGAAGCGGTCACATCTGGTCTGCTTCGCGGGTCGGGTCTATAGGGGCCCGGACTGTACGGGCCGACGATCGAGAGGACCGACGATGCAGCAGGAGTGGCTGGCCGAGCGCTTCGAGGAGGAGCGGCGGCACCTGTTCGGGGTGGCCTACCGGATGCTCGGATCAACCTCCGAGGCCGAGGACGCCGTCCAGGACGCCTGGCTCCGGCTGAGCCGCAGCGACGCCGACGAGATCGACAACATCGGCGGCTGGCTGACGACCGTGGTGGCCCGCGTCTCGCTCAACATGCTGCGCTCCCGCAAGACCCGCGGCGAACTGTCCCTTGATTCCGAGCTACCCGGGGACCGGCTGCCGGACCCCACGGTCGTCCTCGACGACGGCGCGACCCAGGACCCGGCCGAGCGCGCGATGCTCGCCGACTCGGTCAGCATCGCTCTCCTCGTCGTGCTCGACCAACTCTCCCCTGACGAGCGGCTGGCCTTCGTACTCCATGATCTCTTCGCCGTGCCCTTCGACGAGATCGCGGCGATGCTCGACCGTTCCTCGGACTCGACCCGTCAGCTCGCGAGCCGTGCCAGGCGCAGGGTCCGAGGACGTACGCCCGAGAACGACGTCACCGCGCAGCGCGAGGTCGTCGACGCCTTCTTCGCCGCCGCCCAAAACGGCGACCTGGACCGGCTGATCGGTGCACTCCACCCCGATGTCGTGCTGCACTCCGATGTCGGCTCCGGGATCACCACCTACCGCGGAGCGGCGAAGGTGGCGGGCAACGCCGTCATGTACGCCCACGCCGACCGCGTCACCCACTCGGCCCTCGTCAACGGCTCCGCCGGCGTCGCGATCACCTTCCACGGGAGGCTCTACAGCGTCATGGCCTTCACCGTGGTCGACGGCCGGATCACCGAGATCGAGGCGTACGCCGCCCCTGCCCAGGTCGCGAAGCTCGCCGAGAGCCTGGGCATGGAGTCAGCGCACAGCCAGGGTTAGGCGGCCTGGCGGCGGGGTCGGCCGCGGCCACGCTTGTGGGTGACCACCTGGCCGCGTTCGACGATCTCGCCACCCCAGACGCCCCAGGGTTCGGAGCGGGCCAGAGCACCGGAGAGACACTCACGCATCACCGGGCAGTCGAGGCAGCGATCTTTGGCCACCTCGAGGGCGGCGGGGGACTCTGAGAACCACAACGCAGAGTCGTCTCCGTGGCACGGCAGGCCGGCGGCGTACAAAGGCGGGATGATCTCCAAGGGCACCCCTTGAGAATCTGCGCCTGAGGTAGGCCCGCACATCGGGAAACTACCTTAGATCGCCCCTGAGGATCCCCCACTGAGAATCTCTTGAGGGGGAATCGTTTCGGACTCGTGATTCGCGTTTACACCCCTGTTCGTCGCAAATCTCTCTACGATTCGAAATCGCCGCGACCTGACGCGGCGCGTCCCCGAGAGGAGCAACCCGTGAAGCTCGGAAAGCAAGGAATCAGCCTTGCGCTCGTCGCGGCAGGCCTGGTGGTCACACCGATCGCCGCCATCGCCGCGGAACCGGATCCCAGCGGCATCGACCAACTCAAGGCTGCGGCCGACCAGACCGTGACCCTCAAGAAGGAGGGCGCCACCGGCCTGATCGGCTATGCGTCCACCAAGGGCGACCTGCTGCCCAGCGTCACCGCTGACAGCAAGTCGGAGGCGGCCGAGAAGGCACGCAAATACCTCGACAAGTACGCCTCGGTGTTCGGTGCCGAGGCCGGCCAGCTCGACCAGTCCAAGGTCAGCACCACCCCGGCCGGCTGGACCGTCGAGTTCGAGCAGGCCTACAAGGACGTGCCGGTCTTCGGCGGCGTCCTGAAGGCCCACGTCGACAAGGCAGGCGACCTGACCTCGGTCAACGGTTTCGCCGCCCCGAACCTCGACCTCAGCACGACCCCGAAGTGGTCGAAGGAGAAGGCCGGCGCCAAGGCGCTCGAGCTGGTGAAGGCGAAGCCGGCCGAGGCCCACGCCGACAGCAAGATCGACACCACCGGCGTCGAGGTCGTCAAGGCCGACCTCAACATCTACCGCATGGGCGCGGCCCAGGGCGTGAGCGGCAAGAGCCTGCTCGCCTGGGTCGTCGAGGTGTCCAACCGGTCCACCGTGCGCGAGGTCGTCGTACTCGACGCCGCCAGCGGCAAGCCGGTCAACCGCTACTCGATGCTCCACGCGGCCACCGACCGGGAGCTCGTCGAGAAGCACAACACCCCCGACACCGGCGACGACGCGACCGTCTGGACCGAGAACGACGCCTTCCCGGGCACGCTCGACCAGGACCAGCAGAACGAGGTCGCTAGCACCGGTGAGTCCTACTGGCTCTTCAAGAACACCTTCGGCCGCGACTCCTACGACGGCAACGGCTCGAAGATGGTCACGGTCAACAACGACCCGGCGATCTCGTGCCCGAACGCCAACTGGAACGGCGAGACCACCAACTACTGCTCCGGGGTCACCTCCGACGACGTGGTGGCGCACGAGTGGGGCCACGCCTACACCGAGCACACCTCCGGCCTGATCTACCAGTGGCAGCCGGGTGCGCTCAACGAGGCGTACTCCGACATGTGGGGCAACACGGTCGACTTCCTCAACACCCGTGAGAACACCACCGACGACGTGGCCCGTACGGCCGGGCACTGCTCCGCCTCCACCCGCGGCGCCATCACCCTGACCATCAACTCGCCGGCCGACGTGGCCGGCGACTGTCCGGCCGCCGCTGCCAACTTCGGCCCGGTGTACCCGACCGCCGGAGTGACCAGTGACATCGTGGTCGGCCTCGACGCCGCCAACAGCGGTGGTCCGACGACCACCGACGGTTGCTCGCCGCTCGAGAACGCCGCTGCGATCAACGGCAAGTTCGTGCTCGTCGACCGCGGCACCTGCCCGTTCACCCAGAAGGTCGCGAACGCGAAGAACGCCGGCGCCAAGGGCGTCGTGATCGCGTTCCTGCAGGGTCAGCCGATCGGCGGCATCTCCGGCAACTCCGACATCTACGGTGCGACCACCGACTACGCCACCGGCCAGAAGATCAAGAACGCCACCGGCACGGTCAACATCACGCTCAAGGACGTCTCCGGTTCCAAGGACGAGTCCGTACGCTGGCTGATGGGTGAGGACTCCACCGCCTTCGGCGGCGCGATCCGCGACATGTGGAACCCGAACTGCTACGGCGACCCGGGCAAGGTCTCCGACGAGGAGTACCACTGCGACGGTGCCACCGACTCCGGCGGCGTCCACGTCAACTCCGGTGTCATCAACCACCACTACGCCCTGCTCGTGGACGGCGGCTCCTACAACGACGTCGACGTCGCGAGCATCGGCCTGGACAAGGCGGCCAACCTGATCTGGCACGCCCAGACGAACTACCTGACGCCGACCTCGGGCTTCCCCGAGTACGCCCAGGCGATCGTCTCCTCGTGTGCCGACCTGACCGGTGTGACCACGCTCAAGAAGCTCACCCTGGGCACCTCGACGCCGCAGACCGGCGGCGGCGAGACTCCGGGTAGCGAGGCCGAGGCTCCGGCTCTGGAGCCGATCACGGCCGCTGACTGTGCAGCGGTCTCGGCGGCCAACACGGCCACCGAGCTGACCGAGGAGCCCGTCCAGTGCAACTTCGGGCCGATGCTCGACCCGAACACCCCCGCCCTGTGTGGCGAGGGCACCAACGAGGTCACCACCTACACCGAGGACTTCGAGGACGGCCTGACCGGTTGGACCCAGGACGCCGAGGCGCTGGTCCCCGGTAACGACCTCCCCTGGGAGGCCGGTTCGGACGTCGAGGGCAACGAGAGTGGTCTTGCGTTCGCACCGGACCCGAACGAAGGCGCCTGCGGTTCCGCGACGGGTGACATCACCAGCCGAAACGGCCTCGTCAGCCCGACTCTCACCGTCCCGGGCGGCCTGTCGCCGCGGTTCAGCTTCGACCACTCGGTGCTCACCGAATGGGGCTATGACGGCGGCAACGTCAAGGCCTCGGTCAACGGCGGCGAGTTCGAGGTCGTCGACCAGGCCGCGTACGCCTTCAACGCACCGGGCGGCACGATGAGCACCGGTAGTGGATACATGGAGGGCGAGGCGGCCTGGACCGGCTCGGACGGCAACAGCTTCACCGGTGAGTGGGGAACCACGATCGTGAAGCTCGACTCCATCGCAGCCGCCGGCGACACCGTGCAGTTCCGTTTCGACTTCGGTCGCGACGGCTGTGGCGGGGCCAGGGGCTGGGCGATCGACAACGTCTCGGTGAGCTACTGCACCGAGAAGGCGGTCCCGGAGATCTCCGCAACCTCGCCGAAGTGGGGCAAGGTCGAGATCACCGTCGACGGCAAGCGCGCCTCCGGCGAGATCGTCGTCAGTGAGAACGGCATCCGCGTCGGCCGCTTCACCCTCAAGCAGGAGGAGGCGACCTTCCGGGCGATCCGAGGCACCCACACCTACAAGGTGGTCTACTCGGGTGACCGGAACAACGAGGCGATCACCGAGACGGTGACCGTCAGGGTCAAGTAACCGTCACACCCTCACAGGGCCCCGCCGAACAAATCCAGTTCGGCGGGGCCCTCTGTGTCCCTACACTCACGCCATGCGCGGAACGATCCTGACCATGGGCGGTGGCGGCTTCTCGATGCCGGAGGTGCACGGGCGGGAGGTCTCTCCTCTCGATGAGGAGCTGAACCGGCTGAGCGGCAGGGAGCGGCCCAAGGTCTGCTTCATCGGCACCGCGAGCGGGGACGCGGACAGCTATCACGACAAGTTCCTCGCCGCGTACGCCGACCGTTCCGAGGCGAAGGTCCTGTCGCTGTTCAACAAGGCGCCCGAAGGGCACGGGCTCCCGATCAACGAGCTCGAGCAGCTGCTCGACCAGGACATCGTCTACGTCGGCGGCGGGTCCACGGCCAACCTGCTGGCGGTGTGGCGGCTGCACGGCCTGCCCGCGCTGCTGGAGAAGGCGGCCGCCGGCGGGACGATCCTGGCCGGGATCTCGGCCGGGGCCAACTGCTGGTACCAGGCCTCCTCGACCGACTCCTTCGGCCCCACCGCGCCACTCCCCGACGGGCTGGGCTTCCTCCCCGGTTCGTTCTGCCCGCACTACCTCGGCGAGGCGGACCGGCGCGAGACGTACGTCCGGTTCGTCGGCTCCGGGGCGCTGCCCGTCGGCTACGCGGCCGACGACGGCGTCGCCCTGCTGTGGCGCGACGGCGAGCTGGTCGAGGCGATCAGCGAGCGGCCCGACGCCATCGCCTACGCCGTCGGGCCGGACGGGGAGACCCCGCTCGAGGTCAGGGTGCTCGACTAGGGCAGGTAGAGCAGGGCGTACGTCGCGACGTGGCAGAAGCCGAAGAGCGCGGGCGCCCACACCTCGATGTTGCTCATCGGCAGGTAGCGCGAGCTGTCGCGACCGAGGCCGACGGCCGACCACTCCGCGACACCGGGCGCCGCCGGGAGCTGCTTCTCCAGGTGGGAGATGACGGAGTATTTCCCGCTCGCCATCTGCCGGTAGGAGCGGATGATCCAGAACCAGCCGAGGCACGAGCCGAGGGCGGCGATCAGCGCGACCGTGAAGAGCCAGGGCCGTTCGGGAGAGCTGGCCACGAGCGCCGTGCCGGCGACCAGGATCCCGACGTTGAGGACCAGCAGGAACGCGCTGGTGAGCGTACGCCGCACGCTGAGCCTCTCGGCCTCGGCGACGTAGAGCTTGTACTGGTCGAAGAGGATCGCGCGGTCACCGCTGGAGAGTACGTCGGGAGGAAGCACCCACAGACCCTCGGCGAGCGCCGACGGGTTCGGCTTGTTGGCGGTCACATAGCTGCGCACCGCGGTCGGCGACCCGGTTCCGGGAATCAACTCGTTCTCCATAGTGGCTAGTTGTCTACCGGTCCTGGCGGACGATGTCCATACGAGATTCGTCACCGTGACTCACTGGAGATCTCGCAGACTGGCCGCGGCCTCGTCGACACACTCCGGAAGGCTGAGATCGGTGTCGCCGGATACCCACCGGGTGAAAGCCGTCTGGAACACCGCGGCCGCGCTGTACGCAGCCAGCCCGGCAGTCGGCTCACCCACCCCCCGGTCAGCGAGTGCCGCCTGCGCAGCAGTCGTCATCGTCGCCATCTTGAGCAGCTCGCGCTCGCGGAGAGCCGGGGTCGCCTCGACGATCCGGGCGCGCTGCGCGGCCTGTTCCCGGCTGCGTACCTCGACGAGCTCGGCCGCCGCCTGGCGTACGCCGCTGATCACCATCTGCAGTGGAGTCGCGCCCTCCTCGGCGGCCGCGATCGCCTTGGCGACCATCTCATCGAGCGAGCCGGGGCCGGCGAAGAGAACCTCCCGCTTGTCGGCGAAGTGCCGGAAGAAGGTGCGCTCGGTGACGCCTGCGCGGGCCGCGATGTCCCCCGCAGTCGTCTTGTCGTAGCCCTGCTCGACGAAGAGCTCGAGGGCAGCAGCCAGCATCCGACCGCGCGCGTCCGGCGCCCATCTCGACATGACGTCCATCCTAGCGTGACGACAGTTTCTGACATCACCTGCTAGCGTTGATGTCAGTTACTGACATGAGAGGGAATGAGATGAACATCTTCGTCACCGGAGCCTCCGGCTGGATCGGTTCCGCCGTCACCGACGAGCTGCTCGCGAACGGATACTCCGTCACCGGCCTGGCCCGCTCCGACGCGAGCGCCGCCGCCCTGGAGGCCAAGGGCGTGACCGCTCACCGCGGCTCGCTCGACAACCCCGCCTCGCTCGCCGTCGCGGCCGAGGCAGCCGACGCCGTCATCCACCTGGCCTTCAACCACGACTTCGACCACTACGACGTTGCCGGACGGACCGAACGCACTGTGGTGAGCGCCATGCTCGAAGCCCTCGAGGGGAGCGACAAGGCGTTCCTGTTCGCCAGCGGCGCCGCTGGAGCGACCCCCGGCCGGGCCGCGACGGAGGACGACCCGCTCCCCGCCCACGGACCCGACTCGATGCGCGGCGGGGCCGAGAACCTCGCGCTGAGCTATGCCGACAACGGCGTACGCCCCGTGGCGCTCCGCTTCCCGATCGTGCACGGACGCGACGGCGACCCCGGCTTCGTCGCCTACCTGGCCCAGGTCGCCAGGAAGCAGGGCGTGTCCGGCTACATCGGCGACGGCAGCAGCCGCTGGGCCAGTGTCGACCGTCGCGACGCCGCCCGCGCCGTACGCCTCGCCCTGGAGAAGGCCCCGGCAGGCTTCCGCGTGCACGCAGTCGCCGAGGAGGGCATCCCGACCCGGGAGATCGCCGAGGCCCTCGGCAAGCGCCTGGACCTGCCAGTGCGGTCGATCAGCCCGGACGATGCACCGGCCCACTTCGGCTGGATGGCGATGATGTTCGGGCTCGACGGCGCGACCTCGGCCGAGATCACCCGGAAGACGCTGGGATGGGACCCGACTGGCCCCACACTGATGGAGGACATCGCGGTCGGCGCGTACGACGCCTGACGGGCAGATACGACGGGACGTTCCGGTCGGCTACCTGCAGGTAGACCGACCGGAACGTCCCGTCGTATCGCGTCAGATGGCCTTGCCGACCGAGGCAGCGCCGGCCGCCTCGAACTCCTTCAGCAGGCGGCGGCGGGTGCGGGTGTCACCGCGGACCGCCTTGACGAGCTTGACGACCTGCGAGGGGGCGTTGCGCACGTTGGTGGACTCGAGGAAGCCGTTGGGCAGCGAGAGGCGCAGGACCTTGTGCCACGCGGAAGCGACCTGCTGCGGCATCGGCGCGCTGTGGTAGTTGAGGTCGTACTTGTCGAAGAGCGCGCGGACCTTCGGCGCGATCTCGGCGTAGCGGTTCGAGGGCAGGTCCGGGAAGATGTGGTGCTCGATCTGGTGGGACAGGTTGCCGGACATGACGTGCAGGAACTTCGAGCCGGAGATGTTGGCCGAGCCGAGCATCTGCCGGACGTACCACTCACCGCGGGTCTCGTTCTCCGGGATGTCCTTGAGCTCGAAGGTCTCGACGCCCTCGGGGAAGTGACCGCACATGATCACCGAGTGGGTCCAGACGTTGCGGGTGAAGTTGGCGATCACGTTGGCCAGCAGCGTGGTCGGGCCCGACAGGGTGACCATCGAGACGAGCGGGTGGGCGACGTAGTCCTTGAACGCCTGGCGGCGGATCTTGGCGAGCGTACGCTTCGCCGACATCTGCCACTCGGCGGACGGGCGGCGACCCTTCTTCTTCTGCCGGATCACCCGACCGAGCTCGAGGTCGTACATCGCGATGCCATACTCGAAGATGCACATGTTGATGAAGTTCATCGCGGGCTGGAACAGGCTCGACGGCGTCCAACGCTGCTCCTCGTCGACGCGCATGATGCCCCAGCCGAGGTCGTTGTCCTTGCCGACGATGTTCGTGTAGGCGTGGTGCAGCTCGTTGTGGGAGTGCTTCCACCCCTCGCTCGTCGACGCGTTGTCCCACTCCCACACGGTGGAGTGGATCTTCGGGTCACGCATCCAGTCCCACTGGCCGTGCATGATGTTGTGGCCGATCTCCATGTTGTCCAGGATCTTGGCGATCGAGAGACCGACGGTGCCGACGACGAACGCCGGCGGGAAGATGCTCGCGAGCAGGACGGCACGGGAGCCGAGCTCCAGCGAGCGCTGGACCTTGATGACCTTGTGGATGTAGGCCGCGTCCCGCTCACCGCGGGTGTCGATGACCTCTTGGCGGATGGCGTCGAGCTCGCGGCCGAGCTGCTCGATGTCGTCGCGGGTCAGGTGGGCGATCGGGCCGGTGTAGGCCGGGGCATCAGGTGCGATGGTCATGGCTGTCTCGCTCTCGTCTTTGTGGGGGATGCCTAGGAGGCAGGGTGGTCGATGACGCACTCGCCGGCGGCGGCGGAGATGCAGGTCTGGATCGGTACCCCTTCGGGGCCGGTCTCACCCGGGCGGGCGACGGTGAGCTCGCCGTTGCGGAGGTCGCGGACGGCGCCCTCCTTCATCGGGAGCACACAGCCGAAGCAGATGCCCATCCGGCAGCCGCTCGGCATGAGGACGCCGGCCTCTTCGGCGGCGTCGAGGATCGGCTTGTCACCAGGTGCGTCGACGGTCTTGCCGGTGAAGGCGACGGTGCCGCCCTCGCTGGTCACGACGGTGGCCAGACGGAACTGCTCGGTCTGGAGGGGCAGCCCGGCCTCGTCGTACCAGGCCTGGAGGTTGTCGAGGAGACCGGCGGGACCGCAGGCGTACGCCTTGCGCTCCTTCAGGTCGGGGACGAGCTCGGTGAGGGTGTCGATGTCGATGCGGCCCTCGGAGCCGGTGTAGCGGGTCACGAGGCGGATCGCGCCGGCCTCGGCGAGGGACTCGAGGTTGCGGATGAAGATCGAGTCGGGGCGACTCGGGGCGACGTGGACGACGGTGACATCGAGCCGCTGGTGCTCGACGACGCCCTCGTCGGTGACCGGGAAGAGGTTGCGCAGCATCCCGATGACCGGAGTGACGCCGGAGCCGGCGGTGACCATCAGGAACTTGTGGCCGCGCAGATCGCTGGGAAGGACGAAGTCGCCGGCGGCCTGCTCGAGGTGGACGATCTTGCCGGGGCGCAGGCGGCGCACCAGGTGGCTGGAGACCTTGCCGTCGGGCACGGCCTTCACGGTGATCGAGATGAGGCCGTCCTTGCGGGGGCCGTGGGTCAGGGAGTAGGCCCGCCAGTGGCGTACGCCGTTGACGTCGACGCCCACGCGGACGTACTGACCCGGGGTGTGACCGTTCCAGTCGGCGCCCGGCTTGATCTCGATGGTGGCCGCGTCGGCGGTCTCCGGGGTGACCTTGACGACGCGTCCTCGCAGGTCAGCGCCGGGTCGCAGCGGGTTGAACATGTCCAGGTAGTCGGCCGGCGCCAGGGGCGTGGCGATCTTCTCAGCGACTCCCCACACCTTGCGGGAGAGCCTCTCCCGCAGCGCGGGTCGCCTGACCTCGCCCGGGGCGAACAGGGCGGGGGATGTAGAGATCTCAGCCATGTATCCATAGTGCTACTTATACGAGGTAAACTCCTGTGTTAGCGACGTGAATCTGATAGGCGGATTTATACGTGACGAACAAAAGTTCCCGAGATGTGCCAGCTCTTTCGTCCTATGACGTCCATCTGACGCCCGAGGTCGTCGCCTCGATCCGTGCCGTGCTCCCCCAGGTCGGCGACGACGTGGTCGCCGCGATCATCGCCGAAGTGCCTCCCTACCAGGACGCGCTGTCGGGACACATGGGCGAGACGATCCGGAACGCGGTCGGCGTAGCGCTGGGCGGATTCTTGTCGCTCGCCTCCGGGGCGGGCCTGGCCTCCGACGTGTCGGCCGCGACGCCGCCTGCTGTCCAGGGTGCCTACGACCTCGGCCGCGGCGAGGCCAGGAGCGGGCGGACGATGGAGGCCCTGCTGGCCGCCTACCGCATCGGCGCCCGCGTGGCCTGGAGAGAGCTCGCGAGCAAGGCCGTCGAGGGCGGCATGGCCCCGGCGATGCTGGTGGAGTTCTCCGCGCTGGTCTTCGCCTGGATCGACGAGATCTCGGAGGCCTCGGCGGCCGGGCATGCCGACGAGCGAGCCACGACCGGACGCGTACGCCGCCAGCTGCGCGAGCGGCTGGCCCGCAAGCTGCTGGCCGAGGCGACCCCGGAGGAGCTCGACGACGCCGCGGTGCGGGCCGAGTGGACCCCGCCGAGCACGCTGACCGCCGTGCTCGTCCCCAACTCCCAGGTCGGCACCATCCTCGCCAAGGTCAACCAGGGCACCCTGGAGCACGACGACCTGCGCGACCTCGACGACCACACCCTGCTGCTGGTCCCCGACGCCCACGGTCGCCGGCGCCGGGCGCTGATGAAGGCGCTGGAGGGCCGCCGATCGATCGCCGGTCCAGCCAAGCCCTGGCGCGAGGCTCGAATCTCCTACGAGCGCGCCCGCCGCGCCCAGGAGGCGGGCCTCGGCTCCGACACCGAGCAGCACCTGGTCGAACTCGTCCTCTCCGCCGACGCCGACGCCCGCGAGGACCTGCGCGCCCAGGTCCTCGCCCCCTTGGCCGACCTGCGCCCCGCGACCGCCGAGAAGCTCACCGAGACCCTCCGCTCCTGGCTCCTCCACCAGGGCCGGCGCGACGAGGTCGCCGCCGACCTCTTCATCCACCCCCAGACCGTCCGCTACCGGATGGGGCAGCTGCGCGACGTGTACGGGGACCGGTTGGACGACCCCGCGATGCTCCTCGCCCTCACGGTCGCCCTGGGCTGATCAACAGGGTCATTTCCGCGTCGTTCAGTTCTGATCGATGTAGAGACAGAAGGGGTGGCCGTCGGGGTCGAGCATGACGCGTACGTCGTCCTGGGGTTGGAAGTCCGCGTCCTGCGCACCCAGGTCGGCGGCGTCGTTGACTGCCGCGGCCAGGTCGATGACCCCGATGTCCAGGTGGACCATCTGCTGCTGGGCTTCGGGCTCGCTCGGCCAGACCGGCCGCCGGTAGTGGCGGTCGAACTCGAAGGCGAGGTTGCTGTGAGTTGCGTTGCCTGACGGATCACGGATGAGGACGGTGGCGTACGCCGGTTCGGAGCTGCTGACCTCCCAGCCGAACAGGTCCGCCTAGAACTTGGCGAGTGCGGGCGGGTCCGTGCAGGCGAGGTTGACGCCGATCCATCCTGTGGCGCCGCTGATCCCGGCCATCTCATTCACCGTCCCTGGGGTCCTTGCCGACGAGGCCGTCGATGGACTCAGCTAGGCCGGGTTCCGGACGTAAACCTTCCGATTTGTGGAACTAGGCAGCCGCCGGAGCGGCATATGAGCGAAGCGAACCGGGTACCGCGCCAGGCATGACTGACGCGACTGCATATCGGTCCATGACCGCAACGACGCTGCAGACCGCAGCGACGGTCGTGGGCGGAACGTTTCTGCTCGTCGGAGTCCTCGGGTTCATCCCGGGTGTCACCACCGACTATGACTCGATGACCTTCGCCGGCCACGAGTCCAACGCGCAGCTCCTCGGCATCTTCCAGGTGTCGATCCTGCACAACATCGTGCACCTCCTGTTCGGGATCGCCGGGCTCGTCCTGGCCACCTCCTGGAACGGAGCCCGCGCCTACCTGATCGGAGGAGGGGCGATCTACCTGGTGCTCTGGATCTATGGCTTGGTCATCGACCAGCAGAGCACCGCCAACTTCGTACCGCTCAACGACGCCGACAACTGGCTCCACCTGGTGCTGGGCGCCGGGATGATCGGGCTCGGCCTGGCACTGGGGCGCACACCGCACGCGGGAGATCGACCTGGCCCGCTCTGACCGATTTCCTAGAAAGGCGCTCGTGGCTCCGCCCGGACGTCGACAGAGAGGACGTACGTGATGGAGCGCAGGAGCGTGTGGCTGGCCACGGCCGAAAGGCCGCGGCTAGCCACACTGATGACCGATCCGCAGGCTGATCATGCGGTCGATGTGGCCGTGGTGGGTGGAGGCATCGTCGGGTTGACGACCGCACTCCTCGCACAGCGCCGCGGCCTCCGGGTCACCGTGCTGGAGGCGGCGACCGTGGGTGGAGGCACCACTGGGTACAGCACCGGAAAGGTGACCGCGCAGCACGGGCTGATCTACGCCGATCTGGTCCAGCGACATGGAGAAGAGAAAGCCCGGCAGTACGCCGAGGCGATGCGGGCCGGGGTGGAGCAGGTCGCGGATCTCGTCTCGGAGCTGAAGATCAGCTGCGACCTGACCCGAGCGCCGGCGCTGGCCTATACGCAGCTGCCGGAGCAGCGGTCCCGGATCGAGGACGAGGCTCGGGCCGCTGCCCGGCTCGGCCTTCCCGCACGACTGACCGACAGCACCGACCTGCCCTTCGACGTCGAGGCCGCGGTCGCGTTCGACGACCAGCTCCACTTCCACCCCAGCCGCTACCTGGCGGGCCTCGCCGACGCGTTCATCGCGGCCGGAGGGGAGATATTCGAGGGCACGCGGGTCACCGCCATCGACGAGCAGCGCGACCGAACCGTCGAGCTCACCACACCCACCGGGACCGTGGTGGCCAAACAGGTGGTCGTCGCCTCGCTGCTCCCGCCCGGCCTGCTCGGCGGATACTTCGCGCGAACCAGACCGTCCCGCTCCTACGGGTTGGCGGTCCGACTGCGCGGTCCGGCACCGACCAGCATGGCGATCCGCGTCGACTCCCCCGGCCGCTCGACCCGGCCGTGGCTGGACCCGGGCCCGAACGGGCTGATCGTGGTCGGCAACAGCCACGAGACCGGCGCCGAGTCCGACACCGAGGCGATGTACTTCGACCTCGAGGGCTGGGCACGCACCACCTTCGACGTCGAGGCGATCGACTACCGCTGGTCGTCGCAGGACTATCTCACCCCGGACCGGTTGCCCTACGTCGGCTACCCGCCGACGAGCGACGTGGTCCTGGTGGCCACCGGCTTCCAGAAATGGGGCCTGAACATCGGGACCGTGGCCGCGATGGTGCTGGCCGACCTTCTCGCCGGCAAGGACAACCCGTGGCTATCGGTGTTCGACGCCTCCCGGATCGGCGACGTACGGTCCGTCGGCAAGCTCATCAAGGACAACCTGAAGGTCGGCCAGGAACTCATCGCCGGCCGTCGCCACGACCCCGACGCCCGTCCCGCCTCCGAGCTGCGACCGGGCGAAGGCGGCCTGGTCAACATCGACGGACACACCGTCGGCGGCTACCGCGACCCGGCAGGCGCCCTGCACACGGTGAGCGCCAGGTGCAGCCATCTCGGCTGCCCGCTGCACTGGAACCAGGCCGAGACCAGCTGGGACTGCACCTGCCACGGCTCCCGGTTCTCCCCCGACGGCTCCGTCCTGGACGGGCCCGCCGTCGGACCGCTCGCACGACCCGAGGTGAACGAACCCGATCTGGGTTGACCTCAACTCAACTTGAGCACCGACGCTGGAGTCATGAAGTTCACCGACACCCAGCTCCGCTACCTCCGCACCCAGCCGCTGGGCAGGCTGGCGACCCTCGCCCCTGACGGCGGCCTGCAGAACAACCCCGTGGGGTTCAAGATCGACGAGGAGCACCGGATCGTGATCGGTGGCCACCAGATGGGCAGGTCACGGAAGTTCCGGAACGCCCAGAAGCACAACCAGGTGGCCTTCGTGGTCGACGATCTCGAGTCCACCAACCCGTGGAAGCCGCGGATGGTCGAGATCCGCGGCACGGCCGAGGCGCTCACAGACGTGGACCCGCCGATGCCGGGGACCTCGCGAGAGGTCCTCCGGATCACAGCGGAATCGATCAGGGACTACGGCCTCGGCGACTGAGTCAGCGCTTCCGGAACAGCCGAGCGGGCACCAGCGAGAGCGGGTTGATCGCCGCCCGGATGCGCTGCCACCTCGTGCGCGAGTCGGAGATCGACGAGCGAATCGTCCCCACCTGCTCCCAGAAGGCGGCGACCTCGTCGTCCTGCGGCCCGGTCTCGCCGAACATGGTGGTGTCGGTGAGCAGAGCCAGCCCCGTCGCACCGTCCATGCCCGGGGACTCGGACAGCACGGTGGCCTGCTCGCGGCGGGTGGCGCCCGCGGGCACCCCGACCCCGAAGTCACGGGCGTGGTCGAGCGTCTCGCGCCAGCCACCGGAGAGACGGGCGACCGGAGTCCCGCGTGTCCGCCGGCGATGTCGCCGCCAGATCTTGGCGCCGATGATCGCGCCGCACAGGGCTGCGATGAGCAGCAGCGGGATGCCGACGTACGTGAAGACGGCGATCAGCCAGCCCGGCAGCGTGAACCCGTCGGGCCGCGAGTTGGCCTTCTGGTTGACCGACTCGTCCAGCGGGTCGCCGGAGGTCGCGGGCGGGCGTACGGGCGCAGGCGGCGGGACGACCTTGCCGGTGACGAGCTCCTCGGGCTGAGGGGCGTTCTGCTCGGGCGGCTTCTCGGTGTTCATGAACTCGGACCAGTCCAGGGTGGCCCAGGACCCGTCCGACATCCGCAGCTCGACCCAGGCGTGCATGTCCTTGCCCTGGACGACGCCGTCGGAGCCGACCACGGCACCCAGGACCACCCGGGCCGGCACGCCGACCTGGTTGGCGAGGACCGCCATCAACGCTGCGTACTGCTCGTCGTTGCCGGCGAGCTGGCCACCCTTGGCGGTGAAGTCGGCGAGACGCCGCAGGGAGTGGCCGGCCGGGTACTGCTGGTTCGGCGGCTCCCCGTCGGTGTAGGTGCCCTCCTCCTTCAGCTTCTCCGCCACTGCCAGCGCGTTGGTGATCGGTGAGTCACCGCCGCCGGCGTACTCGGCGGCGAGCGCCTGGAACTGGGCGGCCTCGTCGCCGATCGGCGACCCGCCCGACCAGGTCTCGCTCTTCTTCCCGACCTTCTCGTCGGCGACCGAGGCGGTGAAGGAGTAGGAGTCGCCGGGCTTCAGCGCCGACGGCAGGACACCGGTCGACGTCGCCAGGTTGTAGCGGAACGAGTCGGTGTCAGGACCGTCGAACGAGATGTGCGTGAGCGCGGTCGGCAGCGGCACCCAGACGCCGCCGAAGTCCTCCCCGATCGTGATCGTCCCGCGCACCTGCTTGCCGTCGGCGAGCGGGTTGCGCAGCGTCGAGCTGATCTTCTGGAAGGTGTCGTCGGGGCCTTCGGTCTCACCGGAGTCGTTGGCCGCGCGCCAGACGGTGCCGTCGTACGAATCCATCGCGGCGACCCGGACCCGGGTGCCCTCGGGCAGGCCCGAGACGGTGAACAGGTCCTTCTCGTAGAGCCGGCGGTCGTCCTCCGGCGTCTGGTAGCCCTTGGTGTACACCCGGAAGCCGGCCAGGGGCGACGGATACTGCCCGACGTTGAAGGGCGGCTCGATCTCACCGCGCAGCACCGTGCGCTCGGGCGCGAGACCCGGGAGCAGCGGCCCGGCGAGGAACGCCAGCCCGGCCGCGCCGAGGCACAGGGCGGCTCCGATCGCGGTCCGCGAGAGACGTCGCCCGCCGGCTGCGAGCGCGCGGGCCCGCATCCCGCGGATGCACAGCCAGGTGATCGCGATCGCTCCGAAGAGCGCGCCGAGCAGGGCGGTCTTGGACGGGTCCTGCACGCCGAGCAGGATCACGCCGGCCATCAGCGCGAACGCGACGAGCACCGGCGGCAACGCCGCCTTCATCCGCACCGCCAGCGCGAAGCCGACACAGCCGGCGACCAGGCCAAGGATGTAGGGGATCGTCAGCAGCGCCCCACCATCGACCGGCGGCAGCGTGGTCAGCAGTCGCTTCCAGCCGTGCACGGAGTTGTCGGCAAGGGTGCCGATCGTGTCGGGGACCGGGAGGAACGAGAGGTCGCCGATCCCGTGCAGCGCAACCGCGCCGCCGAGCACGAAGAAGGCGGCCAGGAGCCCGACGGCCAGCACGACCACCGGCTGTCCGCGGCCGACAAAGGAGATGAGGATCCCGAGCAGCAGCCCGGCGACGCCGGCGACCAGGTAGGTCCAGCCGGCGTAGGTGTCTTCGAAGCCGAGGAAGGCGATGGTGCCGAGAAGGAACAGGAGGAGGGCGTCTACGGCGTGGTGTTTCTTCATCCGGACAACCCCTTCGACAGCACGATCGGCAGCTGGTCCAGGTCGGGCAGGGTGATCATCGGCAGGTCGGCGACGGCCTTGAAACCGGCACGCTGCGAGGAGTCGACCCGGACCGCGACGGTGGTGGCATCGACCGAGAACTGGCCGGCCGCACGCTGCAACGCGACGAACTCCGGGTAGCGCCCGGTCACCAGCATCACCAGCGACGCGTCCGGCGCCTGCCGGGCGGCCTCGGCGGTGATCTCGATCAGGTTGGTCTGCTGCGGCTTCGCCCGGGAGCAGGCGTCCAGGGCCGTACGCCCTCCCCCGTTCGCCGCGGTGGCGCGCACCATCAGCACGTCGCCGGTCGCGAACGAGACGTCGAACTCGTCCAGGATCCCGCGGCGCAGCAGGGAGCCCGCGATCGACATCGCGGTCTCGTACTCGTCCTCGCTGTCGTAGGACATCGGCGAGGAGTCGACGATGACGACGATGTGGGAGCGGCGGGTGTCGAGGAACTGGCGCACCAGCAGCTGCCCGTGGCGCGCCGAGGAGCGCCAGTGGATGTGGCGCAGGTCGTCGCCGGGGACGTACTCACGCAGCGCGTGGAAGGCGAGGTCGCTCATCGAGGTGTTCTGAGCCGTGGACCCCTCGAGGTCACGGACCAGACCGACCCCGAAGGGCTCCAGGTGGGTGGTACGCGGGTGGACGAAGACCTCGGTGCGGTCGGTCCACTCCTGCACCCGCCGGAAGAGCCCGAGAGGGTCGCCGCGCACCGTCCGGACGGGACCGACGTCGATCACGCCACGACGCTGGGTCGGCACCACGAACAGCTCGGTGTGCTCGGCGCCGGGAAGCAGCATCGGCAGGTCGTACGTCACCCCACCCGCTCCGATGGGGAACTCCAGGCTCGTCGAGACGAGCGGACCGCGCGCCTCGTTGCGGGCCCGCAGCTCGCCGGTCAGGGCCTGGCCGACGGCCACGCGCGGCGGCTCGACCACGGTCGCCACCGCGAGACGGGTGCGTCCGATCATGAAGAAGGCCGCGCCGATCACGAGGAACAGCGCCGCCATCGCCACTACGGACGCCTCGATCCAGCCGAGCGCGGTCGCGGCGACCCAGGCAAGCGCGCCGAGGAGCAGCACACCCCAGCCGATCGAGGTCACCGTGCCGAACCACGGACGGACCCGGTCGGCGACGAACGAGTAGACCGAACCCGCCCCGGACGCTACCGGGGCGAGTCGTTTCCGCAGGTCAGCAACGATGTTGCGGACACTGAGCCTGCTCATCTCAGGCGACACGCTCAGTGGGAGCCGGGACCGAGGTGAGCAGGTCGCCGATGACGTCCTCGACGGTGACGCCGTTGAACATCGCCTCCGGGTCGAGGATCAGGCGGTGGCAGAGCACCGGCTCGGCGAGCGACTTGATGTCGTCGGGCAGCACCTGGGAGCGCCCCTCGGCGAGTGCCCACACCTTGGCGGTGCGCACCAGGGCGAGGCAGCCGCGCATGGAGGCGCCGAGGCGTACGTGCTTGTGGCGACGCGACTCGTCGACCAGCGCGGAGACATAGGCGACGATCGCCTGGTCGATATAGACCTGGTCGGCCATCTCAGCCATCTGAGTGACCGTCGGGGCGGTGATGATCGGGGTGACCAGCGTGGCGCGGTCGCGGACCGAGGAGTTCATCAGCAGCTCGACGGTGGCGTTCTGGTCGGGGTAGCCGACCGACGTCTTCATCAGGAAGCGGTCCAGCTGCGCCTCGGGCAGCCGGTAGGTCCCGGCCTGCTCGATCGGGTTCTGGGTCGCGATCACCATGAACGGGCGGCCGACGTCGCGGGTGGCGCCGTCGACGGTGACCCGGCCCTCCTCCATGACCTCGAGCAGCGCGCTCTGCGTCTTCGGGGAGGCACGGTTGATCTCGTCGGCCAGCACGATCGAGTGGAAGATCGGGCCCGGGTGGAACTCGAAGGCGCCCTTGCCCTGGTCGTAGACGGTCACACCGGTGACGTCGGACGGGAGCAGGTCCGGCGTGAACTGGATGCGGGCGTGCGACCCCTGGACCGTGTTGGCCAGCGCGCGGGCGAGCTGGGTCTTGCCCGTGCCGGGGTAGTCCTCGAGGAGCAGGTGGCCCTCGGAGAGCAGCGCGGTCAGCACCAGGCGGATCACGTTGCGCTTGCCCAGCACCGCCTTCTCGACGTTGTCGGCAAGCTTCTCGAAGGTCTCGTGGAACCAGCGAGCCTGCTCGGTCGTGACGGTCATTTCTTCTCTCCTACCACGTTACGTTCTTAGTCAGGGTGGGACGCCCGGAGGTCGTGCAGGTGACGGTGAACGGGGTGTTGGCGCCGACCCAGCCGCGGCCGCTGCCCGAGCCCGTGCCGTCGTTGCCGATCGGCACGTCCCAGCGGGAGGTGGTGGCATTGGTGCGGCACTCCCAGGTCTTGCCCGGGAACGCACGGTCGGTGATGGTGGAGCCGACGTACCAGCAGGTGCCGCCACACGCCACGTCCGGATCCGGGCAGCCGGCGCCGTTGCACTCGCCAGCCTTGTTGACCTGGAGCGTCGGGTCCGGCGGCGGGTCGGTCCGCACCGTGACCGAGTCGGACTTGCTCGCTCGCGGCGAGTCACTGATGGTCACGGTGTAGGTGTAGGACGTGTTCCATTCGGGCGCGGTGTCCGTGCCCGAGCGGCTGCCTGCGCCGGTGCCGGTGGTGAACTGCTCCACCTGGGTGCCGCCACGCTTGACGGTGACGGTCGCGGCCTTGCCGTTGGGGTTGTAGCTGACCCGCCAGTTGACCCTGTTGCCGTCGACGCTCGCCGAGATCGACGGCGTGCCCAGCGGACCGTAGGTGGTCACGTTCTTCGACGTCGGGGCGCCACAGGAGTCGCCGGAGCCGGTGCCACCGGAGGAGTCGTTGCAGGCGCGCAGCTGCACCTGCGTCGAGGTGCCGTTGGTGAAACCCGTGATCGTCTTGGTCTGCTGACCGGCGCCGTCGGGCGGGTAGGTCCAGCTGCCGCAGGAGGAGCCGTTGCGCACGCACTCGACCCGGTTGGTCTTGCCGTGCGAGGCCCGCGGGGTGAAGACGATCTCGGCCGTGCCGTTGGCCCCGGTCGGGGTCGCGCTGGCGAAGGAGACCGCGTCCGGAGTCGCGGCCGCTTCGACCTGGCCGCCCGCGGAGTAGCTGGAGATGTGCGCCTCCGGCGAACCGCCTGACCCGGTTTCGCGGGGCGATGTCGCCTCCGCGTTGCGGGCCCTGACGGCATAGGTGTAGATCGTGCCGTCATTGGCGACGTCGTCGCGACAGCTGGTCTCGGCCACCCAGGAGCAGACGATCTTCTCGCCGGTGCCGCCGGTGCGGCGTACCTCATAGGTGACCGGCGCCGGGCCGTTGGCCGCGACCGGGCTCCACGAGACGGTCACCGCCTTGCCGGAGTTGTTCGCCGTGTTGGCCCAGTCGAACGTCGGCGTCGCCGGGGTGTCCGGCTTGCCGGCGCCCATCCCCTCGACCGTCGCCGTCGGGCCCTTGTTGGTCTTGACGCCCTTGTCGTTGAGCGGCACGACGGTGAACTGCACCGGGTCGCCGTTGGAGCTGACCGCCGCCGGATAGGTCGTCTGACCTGCGGAGATGTCCTTGATGCCACCCCCGGGCCAGCTGATCCGGTACTTCTGCACGTCCGAGCAGTCGCACGGAGCCGGCTTGCTCCAGCTCAGCTCGACCTTGTGGTCGCGCTGACGGGTGACCCGAAGGTTCTGCACCGGACCGGTGTAGGCGTCGGGCTCACCCTCGGCCGAGTTGCTCCACTCGCGGCTCGGCCCCACGGAGTTCACCGCACGCACGCGGAAGTCGTAGACGACGCCGTTCTTCAGCCCGGTGATCCGGCACGAGGTCGACGGGCAGTCCTGGACGTGGTCGCCGTTGGCCTCCACCTCGTAGCGCTGGATCGGGTCGTCGCCGTTGTCCTTCGGTGCGTTCCACGACAGCGCGACCACGTTGGAGAGGAAGTCGGAGGTCGTACGCAGCGCCGTCGGCGCACCGGGGACGTCGATGACGTCCACCTCGATGACGCCGTTGGCCTTGACCCGCTTGGAGTCCTTGCCGGAGTCGCTGACCTCGATCGCGTAGCGGTAGTGGCCGTGGCCCTCCTCGGGCGTGTTGAAGGTGATCTTCGAACCGCTGGCCTTGCCCATGTCGGGCGACTCGGCGTCGATCGGGTCGAGCTTGGTGATCACCACCTCCTGAGACTCCGACGGCACCGGTGTCTGCAGATAGTCGGCGATGTCGATCGCGACCGTCTTCCCGGCCTCGGTCTGCAGCGGCTTGATCGGAGAGAGGGAAGGCGCGGGCAACGCGATGACGGTGACCAGGAGCTGGCCGGTCGCATCCGTGCCCTCGACGCCGATCTCCAGGGCGCCCTGGGCACCGGCGTCGGCGTGCTCGGCGGTGAGCCGCAGGCCGCCGTCCTCGGGCTTGACCTCGACCCCGTCGAGCCCGTCGCCGACCTCGGCGGTGAAGTCGAGGTCGTCGGCGTCGCCCGGGTCGGCGGTCCACACGTGACAGATGGCGGCGATGTCGACCAGCGCACCGTTGCCGCTCTCCGGGACCTCGACGGGGGTGCTCGGACAGTTGATCTCCGGCTCCTCCTTGCCGATCTGGACCGGCAGCGAGATCACCGAGAGGTGGGCGTCCGCGGAGGTGATCTTCTCGCGGTCGGCGACCTCGAAGGTCAGGGTCGCCGGGCCCTTGGTCTCACCGGCGGTGACCTTCACGGTCGTCGCGGTGGTGTCGCCGGTGTTGAGCATGCCCTCGGGAGCGGCCACGATCTTGTCGGTCGTGGTCAGCACGACCGGGTCGCCCTCGGGGTCCTCGACGTAGTCGGTGATGTCGACGTTCTTCGTCTCGCCCGGGTTGAGCTGGAGCTCGGAGCCCGGCTTCAGGTAGGGAGCGTCCTTGGGGCGTGCGGGGACGTAGATCGAGCCGACCGCCTGGGCGCCGTCGGGGTCGGTGACCCGGTAGGTCCACACCCGGGTGGTGTCGCCGACCGGCAGGGTGACCTTGCCGTCGTCGATCTTCGGCTTCGACTCGTCCTCGCCGACCGAGGGACCCTTGACCGCGTCGACGGTGAGGTCCTCGAGCGAGTCGTCGATGTCGGTCACCTTGGTCATCACGTCGACGGTGGTGGTCGACGAGTCGCCCTCGGGGTGGGCGACCACGATCCCCGCCATCGGCGGGTTGTCGTAGCCCTCCTGGTAGCGGATCGCGAGCTCGCCGGTGTCCTCGTGGAGACCCGTGGTGGCGCGGTAGGGGATGTGCTGGAACGGCTCCCCAGAGCCACCCTGGACCGTAACGATGCCGTCGGAGCGCTGTTTGACGTTGGAGCCCTCGGTCGCGTCGGTCGAGGCCAGGTGCAGCTCCGTCCCCGGTGTACGCAGGTCGTTGGCGAGCACGTCGTAGGTCAGCTTCTTGGCCGGGTCGAGCGTGACCAGGTCGTCGACGGCGACCGGGCGCTGGGGCGCGCCGGGCGCGACGACAGCGATCCGTACGGTGCCGGTCGCGACGGCCCCGAACGGGTCGCTGACCTCGTAGGTGAACTCGTCGGTGCCAGCGGCGTTGGGGAAGGCCTGGTAGGTGATCGTGTTGGCGCCGTGGGCCAGGACGCGGCCGTAGGCGGGCGCGCTGTTGATCCGGGTCACCGAGACCGAGTCGCCGTCGGGGTCGGTGCCGACCGTGGGCAGCCGCAACGTGACCTCGTCGCCCTGGACCACCCGCGACTCCAGCGCCTTCGGCGCGGGCGCGGAGTTGTCTGCCTTCTTCTTGGGCAGCGGCTTGACGTGGATGCGGATGTTGCCCGAGGAGTGCTCCGCGGAGGGGTCGCCGGTGTTCTGCACGACGTAGCGGACGTCGACGTCGACCGGCCCCTTCACATCGTCGGGAGCGACGTAGCGGACCCGGTTGCCGTCGATGTAGGCCTCACCGACCGTCGGCTGGCCCAGCACCTGCAGCTGGCCCTTGGTCTCGATGGTCTGGTCGACGACCAGGCCGACCGGGTCGCCCGAGGGTGTCGAGTCGTTGTCGAGGACCGGGATCGAGACGGAGTCGGCGGCCCTGACCGTGGCCTCGTCGTCGACCGCCTCAGGGGCGTTCTCGGCGCCGCGCAGCGCCGGTCGCTGGCTCACCGTCACCGACCCCTCGGCCTCGGCCGCGCCGTTGCTGATCGTGTAGCGGATCGCCTGGGTGGACGGGTCCATGTCGGGCTTGGACGCCTGGATCCGCAGCCAGCGACCGTCGAGCACCGCAACCGTCAGGTCGCTGTCGCCGACCGGCTCGGCATGGGTCACGGCGAGGAGCCGGCCTCGGGAGTCGTAGTCGTTGGCGAGGACGTCGAGGGTGCGGGTCGAGGTGCCGAGGACGGCGGTCGTGTCCGGGGTCGCGATCGGCTCGTCCGCCGCCTGAGAGGCGGGTTTGACGTCGACGCGGATCTTCGCCGCGGCGGGCTTCGCGGCCCCGAACCCAGCGTTGTAGCTGAGCTGGTAGGTGCCCGGCGAGCTTCCTCTGGCCCGCACCACGCCGGTCTCCCGGTCGGTGCTCACCTCGAGGCCGCCCTTCGGCGGGACGTCACCGGCGAGGGTGAGGGTCGCGTCGAGGTTGGACGGGTCGGCGCCGGGGATGTCGTTGTCGAGCGGGCGGATGGTCACCCAGGAGCCCTGGGTGCCCTCGGCGACGTCGTCCTTCGGCTCCGGAGAGGCGGTGGTCGCTCCGGCGACGATGTTGATCCGCACCTTGTCCTTCGACGTCTTGCCGCCGGTGCTGACCTGATAGCCGAGGTTCTCGCTGCCCGAGGCGTCCGTGGCGGCGGTGTAGCGCAGCAGCCCGTCAGGGGTCACGCTCGCCTTGCCCTTGGACGCGGTCGGGGACTGAGCGGTGACCGGGTCGCCGTAACGCTCGTCGCGCCAGTCACCGACCACCGGGACCTCGACGGTGCCGCCGGCCGCGACGGTGTAGTCGGTCGGTGTGTAGTGCTCACGCAGCGTCGGTTTGCCGGTGCCGCCCGAGCCTTCGATGCTGAGCTCGACGCTGGCGTCGTCCTGGCCGGCCTTGCCCTTGAGCCCGTCGTCGACGGTGTATTTGAAGCTGGTCTTCTTCCCCTCGGCCGACTCGGGGGCGGTCACCAGGACCGACTGCCGGTCGGGGGCGATGGTTGCCTCGACGCCCTTGACGGAGGCCTCGCCGACCGAGACCACGCTCAGGATCGAGTCCTTGGCCGAGGAGTCGTTGTCGAGGACGTGCAGGACCGTCGTGCGGCCGGCCCGGGCACCGAGCTGGTCGTCCTTGGCCTTCGGCGCCTGGGCGGCCTTCGTCTGCTGCTGCTGCTTGTCCTTCTTCTGGTTCTGCTTCTGGGTCTGCGGCTGGAACGCCTCCCAGTTGGAGATCTTCTTGATGTCGGCGCCGTCGATCTCCCAGACATCACCATTGCGCAGGTCGTTGAGCACCAGCTGGCCGCGGTTGACCCGGAACTCCAGCTCGGCGGCCGGACCGAGCGTCGGGATCTCGCCCAGGATCGGCTCGCCCTCGCCGCACTGGGTCACCACCGAGCCGGTCGAGCCGTTGGCCCAAGCACCGAAGACGCAGTCGCCGAGGCGTACGGGGGCCGCCGGGTCGCCGGCGGACTCGGCGACGTGGCGGATCTCGCCGTTGCTCAGGGAGACGGCCTTGAGGCCCGTCGCATCGCCGACGAGCACCTCCTTGGCCTTGACGGAAGGCTGCTGGAGGACCGCGCTCTCCGCGGTGTCACCGAAGTCCACGGCGATGTCGGAGCCCTTGGAGGCGCCGAGCAGCCAGCCGGCCTGGTCGAGGGTGATGACCTCGCTGCCGACGGCGGTCGCCGAGGTCGGGGTCTCGGCGTACTCCGGAGCCTTCGGGAGCTTGGTCTCCGCTGGATCGGCGAACCGCTCACCGTCCGGGGCGAAGGCGGTCAGCGTGCGCTTGGCGGCGGAGACGGCGTACGCGGTCCCGTCGGTGCCGATGGTGAGCACCGTGTCGGCGCCGACCGTCTCGGTGGGCTTCGTGGAGCCGGAGAGGTTGGAGAGGTCGCCGACGCCGGTGGTCGGGTCGACGGAGGTGAGCCAGACCTTGCCGGTCTTCTGCTCGGCGACACCGATGGTGGTGCCACCCATCACCACGCGACTGTCCTTCACGGTCACCGCGTCGTCGTCGATGCCCTCGGCGAGCTTGGTGTTGACCGGGGTGATCGTGCGGGCGTCGCGGTCGACGGAGGCCACCGCGATGCCGTTCTGCACCACGTCGAGACCGGCACGCTCGGACCTGGACCCGGTCTCGTTGCCCGCCCAGACGACACCGTCGAGCTGGGCGACAGGGCGGTTCTGCCGGCCCAGGGTGCCCCAGGACTGGTTGGTCACCCAGATGCCGCCGTCGTCGAGGTCGGCCTTGTGCACGGGGTAACCCGTCGACTGGATCGCGTAGACGGTCAATCCGCTGGCAACCACGGCAAGAGCGGCCCAGGACGCGATGGAGGTCCGATGACGCCGCATCCAGCCGGGCGCCATCCCGAAACGTGCCACCAAGACTCTCCCCAAGTCCTTCCATGCCAAATGGCCAGCCGATGCGAAAAGCCTGGCTTACTCTAGGCGCGCCTCAGGGCAAGAAGCCACACGAATGAGCCAAACGTGGCACACGGCTCAGTGAACACGCTCACCGATACCGTACGGGATGTTCTAAAGTGTCCGCTTCCAGCACCACTATTTCGCATCCTGCCCGGGATGTCCCAGAAAATTGGCACCGCAAAGGAACAGCATGACCGCTTACCCAGCCCTGCGTGCCGCGGGGGCGACTGATGTCGGCCGGGTCCGCGAGGTGAACGAGGACTCGTTCGTCATGCTGCCCGCGGTGGCCGTCGTCGCCGACGGGATGGGCGGTCATGCCAGTGGCGACGTCGCCAGCGCCCTCGCGGTGGAGACCTTCCAGAGCCGCTTCGCGACCATCTGCCCGGTTCCCGAGGACATCCAGGACGCCGTCCACGCAGCCAACTCCGCGATCACCTCGGAGGCGGCACGCAACTCCGAGAAGCAGGGCATGGGCACGACCCTGACCGGGGTGGCGCTCGTCGAGTCGGAGGGTGCTCCCCACTGGCTGGTCTTCAACGTCGGCGACTCGCGCGTCTACCGGCTCTCGCCGGCCGGCGTCACGCAGGTGACCATCGATCATTCCGAGGTCGCCGTCATGGTCCAGGCCGGGATGATCACCGCCGCGGAGGCCCGCGTCCACCCGCTGCGCAACGTCATCACCCGGTCACTCGGCACCTACCCGTCGCCTGCGGCGGACACCTGGCTGATGGCCGTTTCGCCCGACGACATCTTCCTGCTCTGCTCCGACGGCCTCACCGGCGAGCTCGAGGACCACGAGATCCACGACATCGCGTCCAGGACGCTCGGTGTGGGCGGAAGCATCGACAACCTCGCCCAGAGGCTGGTGGACGCTGCGGTTGCATCGGGTGGGCGCGACAATGTCACTGTGGTACTCGTGACACCCCCTCCCTCGCTCTTCGCCGCCCCCGCGGAGACTGACGTCTCGACATCAGGCTCCTCACGATCCGCAGGGGACGTCTCGTCGTCCCATGAGTGATTCCGCTACCTACTGTGCTGGGCACTGGCTCGCGTTGAAGGGCGACCGGTGCTGGGCGCTGGTGCAGCTCGGGCCGGGTGACCCGCGGGTCCACGGCGTCCAGGCCGCTCTTGCCGACCCCCGCCCGGTCGACGCGATCGCCGGACTGCTCTCCGCGGACGGCCCGCGAGCCCCCGGCTTCGCGCTGATCGGACGCGAGGGCCCGCGAGTGCGGTACGCCGTGCGCTCCCCTGCCAAGGTGACCGCCGTCGTCAACGAGGTGCCGGTCTTCATCGACGGCATCGACGTCTCCGGCAAGTGGGCCGACGGCCACTTCGCCGCCGTCCCCGAGCGGGCCGAGCTCGCCAACGGGGCCTGGGGCGGGATGGAGGAGGACCAGCCGCTGGTCGACACCGCCCACGCACGCTCGCTGGACGTCGTCTTCGACCTCGACTTCTCCGCTCAGGCGCCGGTCGACTCGACCATGGCGCCGCTGGACCACACCATCCGGCGCTCGGACCTGGCGGCCTCTCCGCCGCCCCCTCCGGCGATGCCGGGCGTCTCGTCGTTCCAGAGCCCTCCGCCGGCTCAGGTGCCGCCGCCCTCGGTGGCACCGCCCCAGCCCGCGCCCGAGTCGAAGAAGGGCATCATCGACGGGCTTCCGTGGCGCAAGAAGGGTGCCAAGAAGCCCGACCCGAACGCGTGGGGCCCGCCGGACCGGCAGCCGTCGCCCCCGCCCGTGGCGCCGCCCGCGGCTCGGCCCTCCGTGCCGCCTCCTCCGATGCCCGCGCCCGCGCCTACGCCGCCCAACGACATGGCGACACGGGTCCGCGACGTCCCGACGCCGACCCCGGTGCCGCCCGCGGGCGGGCCGACGGTGTGGGCGGTCTACTGCCCGCAGGGCCACGCGTCGCCGCCCTACTCCCCGACCTGCCGCATCTGCCGGATGGCGCTGCCGCCGCACCAGCAGCCGGTCTCGGTCCCGCGCCCCGCGCTGGGCCAGCTCAAGCTGGGCGACGGCCGGGTCGTCATCCTGGACCGAGGTGCCGTCTTCGGGCGGTCGCCGCGCGCGGATGCCAGCGGCAACACGGGAGCTGGTGGCGTACCTCCGCATCTGGTGAAGGTGATGCTGCCCGACATCAGCAGACTGCACACCGAGGTGCGGCTCGAGGAGTGGCAGGTGCTCGTGCGCGACCTCGGCTCCGCCAACGGGTCCTACCTCACCCTGCCCGGCGGGCGTCCGCAGCAGATGCGGCCGATGGAGGAGTACGCCTTGGAGCCCGGTGCCGTGGTGAGCCTCGCCGGCTCCATCAACCTGAACTATGAGGTTCTCGGGTGACCCAGACGCCACATCCCGAGCTCGGTCCCGAGCTGCCGGGGATGACCTGCCTGGGCCGGCTCGGCTCGGGCGGCTTCGCCGACGTCTACCTCTACGAGCGCCACCACCCGAAGGTCCGGGTCGCGGTGAAGCTGATGCGGTCCTCCGACCTCGCCGAGGCGCAGCGGGCGCAGTTCGCCGCCGAGGCGGCGGTGATGGCCGAGCTGGCCGAGCACCCGTTCATCGTGCCGGTGCACAGCGCCGGTGAGACGCCGGACGGCCGCCCCTACCTGGTGATGGGCTACTACCCCAACGCCGACCTCGGTGCCCGCGTACGCAACAACCCGATGAAGGTGCAGGACGCGCTGCGCTTCGGGATCCAGATGGCGTCGGCCGTCGAGACCGCGCACCGCGCCGGGATCATCCACCGCGACATCAAGCCGTCCAACATCCTGCTCTCCCGCTACGACGTGCCCGGCCTGGCCGACTTCGGCATCGCCGGCCGCCCGCGCGACGACGAGGGCGACATCGGGGTCTCGCTGCCGTGGTCGCCGCCCGAGGTCCTCACCTCGGCGTCCAACGGTTCGGTCGCCTCCGACGTCTACTCGCTGGCCGCGACCGTCTGGCATCTTCTCGTGGGCCGCTCGCCGTTCGCGGAGCGGGGCAACAACTCCGACCGCGCCGTCTTCTCCCGCATCCTGCATACCGCTCCACCGGCCACGGGCCGGGCCGACGTACCTCCGTCGCTGGACCGGGTGCTGCAGCAGGCGATGGCGAAGGACCCGACCTACCGGCCGAGGACCGTCCTCGACCTGGCCCGCCACTTCCAGCGGATCGAGCAGGAGCTGCGGCTGGGACGCACCGAGGTGCAGGTCCTCGACCGCGATGCCGGCGGCAGCGGCTCGATCCCGGTGGTCCCGACGGTGCCGGCCTCTCGTGGCGACGGGCCGACGACCGGTTCGGGCCGCAGCAGCCTGCCCGCCCCGCCTTCGGACCCGGAGGCCGAGCTGGTCACCGAGGTCAAGCCGCCTTCCCAGGTCATCGCCCAGCCTCCGCCGCCCGTCCAGGCGGCCTCCTACCCGGACGCGGGCTCGGCCTCGGCCGACCGCACCCGGTTCAGCTACCCGCGTACGGATGAGGGCCTGTCCGTCCTCACCGGCGCCCGCCCGCCGGAGTCCCGCAGCAAGACCCCGGCGATCATCGGCGTCGTCGTCCTCTTCCTCATCGCCGCCGCCATCGGCATCGTGCTCTCCCGCGGCGGCGAGGACGAGAAGCCCGACGAGGTCCCGCCCCCGCCCGTCGAGACCGATCTCCCCGGGGTCACCGGCCCGGCCGCCCCGGGCAAGGTCAAGGGCACGCTCAAGGGCAACCGCGCCGTCTTCACCTGGTCCGGTGTGCCCGGAGCGACCGGCTACAAGTGGGTCGGCGACAACTCCACCAGCGGCAACGTGGACCGGCCCAAGGCGGTCGTACGCCTCGACGGCGCCACCAAGGTCTGCATCCAGGTCCGCTCCCTCGGTGAGAACGGCAATGTCTCCCAGGGCGCAGCCCAGGCCTGCGTCAGCAAGTAGCCCTGCGCAGGCGATACTGGGCCCATGCCGAACACCCCTGCGCCGACCAACCCGGTGGCGACGTCAGCGAAGCTGGCGGACGGACGCGAGATCTGGTTCTTCGACGAGCAGCCGACGTTGCGCTCGGTGCACGACGAGCGGCCCCTGGAGCCGCGGGCGGGCGGGTCGCAGCTGCGCTGGGACCGGCTGACCGCGACCTGGACGGCGGTGGCTGGGCACCGGCAGACGCGTACGTTCAAGCCGCCCTCGGACGAGTGCCCGCTGTGCCCGTCGGTCGACGGGAGGCTCACCGAGATCCCGGCCGAGAGCTACGACGTGGTGGCCTTCGAGAACCGGTTCCCGGCGCTCTCGACGGTCGCCGTCGGTGAGGCGACCGGCGAGCCGTTCGTCTCCCAGCCGGGACGCGGCCGGTGCGAGGTGGTCTGCTTCACCAGCGACCACGAGCAGAGCTTCGTCGATCTTCCTCCCGAGCGGGTGCGGACGGTGCTCGCGGCGCTCGCCCACCGCACCGAGCAGCTGACGGCGATGCCGGAGGTGGCGTACGTCTTCTGCTTCGAGAACCGCGGCGAGGAGATCGGGGTGACGCTGCAGCACCCGCACGGGCAGATCTACGCCATGCCGGTGCTGCCGCCACGGATCGAGTCCCTGGTGAACGCCGCCGACGCCCATCGCGAGGCGACCGGCGAGTGCCTGCAGTGTGCGGTGCTCGCCGACGAGATCGCCGACGGGTCGCGGGTGGTGGCCGAGAACGAGACGTTCGTGGCGTACGTGCCCTACGCCGGTCGCTGGCCCTACGAGATCCGCGTCGTGCCGCGGCGCCACGTGGGCTCGCTGCCCGGTCTGACCGCCGACGAGATGGACGACCTCGCCGCGCTCTACCAGGAGTGCCTGCGGCGGATGGACGGGCTCGACGACGCCGGCCCGGTGCCCTACATCGCCGGCTGGCAGCAGGCCCCGACCGGCCGCGAGGACACCTGGCACCTGGCCGCCGAGATCTTCACCATCCGGCGGGCACCGGGGCGGCTGAAGTACCTGGCCGGCATCGAGTCCGGCGTCGCGCTCTGGGTCAACGACATCCCGCCGGAGACCGCCGCCGAGCGGCTTCGCGAAGCCCTCTAGAGCCCCTGCCAGTCCGGCTTCCCGGCGTAGACCTCGCGGTAGTAGTCGCGGCGTACGAGCCGGGAGGCCGCGGCCTCGTCCAAGAGGACCGAGACGTGGCCGTGAAGCTGGAGGACCGAGGCCGGGCAGGTCGCCGAGATCGGGCCCTCGACCGCGGCGGCGATCGCCTCGGCCTTGCCCTCACCGGTGGCGAGGAGAAGCAGGTGGCCGGCTCGGGTGATGGTGCCGAGTCCCTGGGTGAGCACGTGGTGCGGCACCGCGTCGGGTGAGCCGAAGAAGCGCGCGTTGTCCTTGCGCGTCCGGGCCGTGAGCGTCTTGATCCGGGTCAGCGAGGCCAGCGACGAGCCGGGCTCGTTGAAGGCCAGGTGGCCGTCGGAGCCGATGCCGAGGATCTGCACCTCGATGCCGCCCGCGGCCACGATCGCCGCCTCGTAGCGCTCCCCCGCCGTCGGCAGGGTCTCCGCGGTCGGGTCGGGTCCGTGGACCCGCTCGGGCGGGATGCCGATCGCGTCGGTGAACTCACGCCGGATGGTCGCCAGGTAGGACTGCTCGTGACCGTCGGGCAGGCCGACGTACTCGTCCAGGTTGAACGTCTCCACACCGTCATAGGAGGGCGCTCGGCCGTCCCGGGCGCGGCGGATGAGCTCCTCGTACGTCGCCAGCGGAGTCGAACCGGTGGCCAGGCCGAGCACCGCAGGGGTGCCAGCGGCCGCCCGGCGGCGTACGACGTCTTCGATCGCGTCCGCGGCGAGGGAGGCCACGTCGGCAGGGGTCTCGAGGACAACTACTTCCATCTCAATCCTTCGTCGGGGTGACCAGGGCGGCACCGATGGCGGCGACCGGGGCGGCGGAGACCACCCGCAGGCGCGAGGCGAGCTCGAGGGAGGCGAGGAACGGCGAGGTCTCGGCCTGCCGGGCCAGCGCGAGCGCGATCGCCTCTCGCAGCGGTTCCCCGACCGTCGCGACGCCCCCGCCGATGACGACGCGTTCGGGGTCGACGGCGAGAGCGAGCGAGCGTACGGCGGCGGCGACGCCGTCGGCGAAACGGTCCCTCACGACGACGGCCGCCGGGTCGCCCGAGGCTGCTGCGGCGAAGAGCGCCGCGGCGGGGTGCCCGTTGGCCGTCGGCCAAGCGGCCGCGAGCGCGGCCCCGGAGGCGACCAGCTCGAGGCAGCCACGCTGACCGCACCCGCACACCGGGCCCTCCGGGTCGACCGGGAGGTGCCCGACCTCTCCGGCAGCGCCGTGGAAGCCTCGGCGGAGCGCTCCGCTGAGGTAGAGACCGGCGGCCAGGCCGGTGCCGAGCGAAAGGTAGACCAGGTCGTCGACGTCCTCGACGGCGTGCGCGCCGAGGGTCGCCGCGTTGGTGTCGTTCTCGAGGGTGACGACCGCTCCGGCCCGCGCGCCGAGCAGCTCCGCGAGCGGGAAGGCGTCGCCGTCCAGGCCCAGGTTGACCGCATGCTTCACGGTGCCGGCGCGGGTGTCGACGATGCCGGGGATGCCGACCCCGATCGAGCAGATCTCGCCGCCGTCGAGCGCGTCGCGCAGGCTTGCGACCACCGCGGCCGCACTCTTCACGACTCCTTCGGCTCCGAGGATCGTAGGAGCACGCTCCTCGGCGAGCACCGCCCCGTCCGGCCCGATCGCGATGCCGTGGACCTTGGTGCCGCCGATGTCCAGGCCGACCCTTGAGCCCTTCACCGGGTCCAGCCCGATCGTCGCAGCACCTCGGTCACGGCGGCCACGCCCGGCAGGGAGAACCCCTGCGGACACAGCCGCGGCAACCCCGGTCCGTCGTACGCACCGGGCCACCCCCACTCCACCAGCACCACGGCGCCCGGGAGCTCGGCGACGGTCCGGCCGACCTCGGGACGGCGGTGCGCGTCACGCACTTGCACGATGAGGGGTGCGTCGGGGAGATCCGGGAGCGGGTCACCGGGACGAATGACGATGTCCGGCGGCAGCCCCCAGGGCACGTCGCCCACGGCGATGTTGGCCTCGGTGTCGACGGTGACAACCAGGGCACCGGCGAGGTCAGGGATCTCGCTGAGGTCGCTGGCCGTCGCGAGCGCCCGGCGAGCGCCCTCGATCGAGCGCTCCTCGAACCTCGGGTCGAGCGCGCCGTCCGGCCGCTGCTGCGCGCCGGCGAGGTCGGCGAGCAGCCGGTCGATGCGCGCGACCGCGTCCTGGAGCCGCTCCAGCGGGAGCTCACCGGACTCGACCGCGGCCACGATCGCGGCGGTCGTCTCGTGGACCAGGGAGGTGGGTTTGTCGGGGCCGAGGAGGAGCAGGTCGGCACCTGCCTTGAGCGAGAGCACCGCAGCGGCGGGGATGCCCCGGCTCGCGGACGCACCGGCCATGTCGAGGGCGTCGGAGACGATCGGCCCGTCGTAGCCGAGCTCGCGCAGCAGTCCCAGCACCGGCGCCGAGAGGGTGCCGGGCAGCTCGGGGTCCAGTGCCGGCACCACGATGTGGGAGGTCATCACCGAGGCCGCTCCGGCCTCCGCTGCAGCCAGGAACGGGACCAGCTCACGGTTGCGCAGCGTGTCCAGGGAGACGTCGAGGACCGGGAGGGCGACGTGGCTGTCCTGGCCGGTGTCGCCGTGGCCCGGGAAGTGCTTGACGCAGGCGGCCACGCCGGTCGACTCCAGGCCCTTCACCCACGCGGCCACGTGCTTGGCGGCCACGCCGGCGTCGTGGGAGAACGACCGGGTCGCGATCACCGGGTTGTCGGGGTTGGAGTTCACGTCGGCGACGGGTGCCAGGTTGAGGTTGATGCCGGCTCGCGCCAGCCGCACCCCGATCGCCCGGCCCGTCTCCTCGGTCAGCGCCAGGTCGTCGGCCGCACCGAGGGCAGCGGCACCGAGCACCGAAGAGCCGGTGAGCGCCTCCAGCCGCGTGACGTCCCCGCCCTCCTCGTCGATGGTGATCACCGGGGCCCAGCCGCCCTCGGCGGATGCCGATCGGATCTCGGCCGCCAGGCTGCGTACGGACTCCTCACCGGCCTCGGTGTTCGGGCCGAACAGGCAGATCCCACCGAGGCCTTCGCGGAGCAGGTCGGCGTAGCCGGCCGGCAGGGTGGGGCCGGCGAAGGCGGAGACCTGGACGCGCAGCGCCAGCGTTTCGACGGATGTCGGCATCACGACACCCCCAGCTCACCGGCGAGGACGAGTACCGCGGCGCCGACGATGACGACGTCCTCGCCGAGCGTCGACGTACGGAACTCCAGCGGCTCGCCGCTGACCGGCATCGTCCGCTCGCGGATGATCCGGTCGGCGGTCTCGCGCAGCGGCCCGTCCAGCAGGTCGGCCGGTCCGGAGAGGACCAGCTCATGAAGATTGAGGGTTCCGACCACAGGGGCCAATGCCTTTCCAAGGTGTTCGCCGGCTTCCACGAGCGCATCGTCGTGGGCTGTCTCGAGGCGTTCGCGCAGGCGCGGCACCGCGAGGAAGGTCTCCAGGCAGCCGTTGCGCCCGCACGCGCACAGCGGGCCCTCGGGGTCGACGGTCACGTGCCCGACCTCGCCGGCGGCGTCGACGAACCCGTGGAGCAGAGCCCCTTCGAGGACCAGCCCGGCACCGACACCGGTGCCGACCCGCACGAGCATCAGGCCACCGTCGCCGGACTGCCCGAAGGTGTACTCCCCCAGCACGGCGGTGTTGGCGTCGTTGGCGACATACGTCGGCCGGCCGGTCTCGCGGCGCACCTGATCGGCCAGCGCGACATCGGTCCAACCCAGGTTGGGCGCGGCGACCACGGTGCCGTCGGCGGCGACGACACCGGGACTGCCGATCCCGATGCCGAGGATCGGCCGGTCGGTGCTCGCGATCAGCTCGGTGACCAACTCCTTCACGAGGCGTACGGCCTCGCTTCCGGTGCGGCCCTCCCGGCACCTGGTGGTGCGGTGGACGACATCGCCGGTCAGGTTGAGCACGGCTCCGGCGACCTGGTCGTCACCGGAGACGTCGATGGTCACGATGTGCGTGGCGTCCGCGGCTAGCCCGACCAGCATCGGCGGCTTCCCGACCCGGCTCTCCACCGGCGCTCCGAGCTCCTCGACGAGCCCGTCGTCGAGCAGGCTGCCCACCAGATCGGAGACCGTGGCCCGGGTCAGACCGGAGGCTCGAGCCAGGTCGGCGCGGCTCGCGGGACCCACCGCGAAGAGGTGCTGGAGCACCAGCGATCGGTGGTGCCGCCGCGCATCCTCCTGCAGCAACTTCCCGATCGGCCGCAACGTACGCCGTCTCGCCTTCGACATGTTTGTTAGTCCATCGTACTTATTAATGATGCGTCAAGTCGACACGGCGATTTGGCCCATCTCTCGGGCAGAAAACGGCACATCGGCGAATCAGACGATGGCTGCGAGCTGGGCCCGGGTCGGAACGTACGGCTCGATCCGGAGAACCATGTGCGCCTCCTCGGGGGTGCGGTTGCCCTTGCGGCCGTTGCACTTGCCGCATGCCGCCACCGTGTTCATCCACGTCCATCTCCCGCCGCGCGACTGTGGAAGGAGGTGGTCGATGGTGCGGGCTTGGCCGCCGCAATAGGCACAACGATGCTGGTCGCGCTTGAGCACTCCCTCGCGGGAGTAGCCGGCCGGCCGGTACATCCAATGCATGGCGATATAGCGGACCAGCCGCACCGCCTTGGGCCATGGATGTGGCCCGATCATCTTGTCGCCCTGTTGCTCGTGAACCACCGCCACCTCACGGAACAGCATCCGCACGGCGTGCTTGAACGAGACCCTCCCGAGCGGCTCGAAGGAGGCGTTATACAGGGTCACGGCGCCCATGGTCGTGGTCATACTCGGTTACCTCCCAGGAGAGTCGGATAGAGATCGCGTGCAGATCGGGTGGAAACGCTGGGCTGAAACAAAAAGGGGGCCGCCCCGACGAGACAGACATGTCTCGCAGGAGCGGCCCGGAGTGATCCGGTGCAGCTATGCACCCAGGTCACTGTCGGCTCCCGCGGGCATGAGGGTCGCGCTCGTGCGCAGCGGTCAGCGACCACGCCGCCGGGGCGGTGGTCGAGTGCTGCGTGCTCATGGTGGGCCCTTCAAAAGGTCATGTGTTGGCACCCGGCGGCGAAACCGGGTGCTACCAGAATAGAGCGAACACCCTCCACCTACCAACGGTTTTCGCAGGTCAGGACCGTGTCTTTCCGGTTAACTACGCCCGACGTACGCCGTTTGGTCCCGTTAGCGCGACCCGGCCCGCCTCGCGGAGCCTCGGGATCAGCGCCTCGCCGACCCGGGTGACCTCGGTCCGATAGGGCGTGTCCGAGAGGACGAAGTGGGTCACGCCCAGCTCCTGGTAGCGGCTCAACGCGGCGGCGACGTCGTCCGCGGAGCCGACCAGCCAGGTGGTTCCGGCGCCGCCTCCGCCGTACTTCCCGGGAGCGGTGTAGAGGCACTCGTCGAGCACGTCGCCACGGTCGGCGAGGTCGAGGAGCCGGCTCTGTCCGACCGCTGACCGACCGCGGCGGAACTCGCGGTCTCCGACGGAGTCGGCCATCAGGCGCACCTTCTCCTCGGCGTCGCGCCAGGCCTCCTCGCGGGTGTCGCGGATCAGCGTGGTGATCCGTAGTCCGAACTCGAGCGGCGCGAGGTCGCGGCCCAGCGACTGCTCGAGGCCCTGCAGGCGCTCGACCCGCTCCGCGATGCCGTCCAGCGGCTCACCCCAGAAGAGCTGTACGTCAGCCTCGGTCGCCGCCACCGCCTCGGCCTCCGGGGACGCACCGCCGAAGTAGAGCCTGGGGTGCGGGCGGCCCTCGGTGGCGTACGGACGTGGGGTGATGGTGGAGTCGGCAACCTGGAAGTGGTCGCCGTCGAAGGTGACGTTCTCCTCGGTCCACAACCGCCGCACCAGCCGCATGAACTCCTTGGTCCGCGCATAGCGGGCCGCGCGCGAGTCCTCGCGATCACCGTAGGCGGCCAGGTCATCCTGACCGGAGACGATGTTGACCCGCACCCGGCCACGGCTGAGCTGGTCGAGGGTCGCGGCCGCGGTGGCGAAGTTGGCGGGGCGCCAGTATCCCGGGCGGATCGCGACGAGCGGCTCGAAGGTCTTGGTGCGCGCGGCCAGGGCTGTCGCGACGGTGAAGGTGTCGGGCCTCCCCCAACTGGTGCCGAGCAGGGCACCGGTCCAGCCGGCGTTCTCGACCGCCTCGGCGAGGCCGACCTGGTAGTCGAGGGTGCCGTAGCCGTCCTCCGGCGCCGCGGTGTCGCCACGATGGCCGGTCTCGACGAAGTTGGGCAGATACCAGAGGAGCTCGGGGCTCGTGGGGGCACTCATTCCTGGCTCCTTCAATTTGTCTATTGAATTAATAGACTAACGCACTTGGTGTTGCTCTTCGAGACTGGCTCAGCCACTGAGCCAATTCTTGGGTATCGTCCGGTCCATGGGCCTGACCTCCGCTGAGCTGATCGACCTCGTCCTCGACCCTGGCACGTGGACGTCCTGGGACACTCCGCCCGTGCACGGCGAGCTCCCCGAGGCGTACGCCGCCGACCTGGTGCGCGCCCGCGCACGGGCCGGGACCGACGAGTCGGTGGTCACCGGCGAGGCCCGGATCGCCGGGCGGCGGGTGGCCGTGGTGCTCTCCGAATTCCGGTTCCTGGCCGGGTCGATCGGACGCGCGTCGGCCGAGCGGCTGATCACGGCCGTGGAACGGGCGACGCGCGAGGGGCTGCCGCTTCTGGCCGGCCCGGCCTCGGGCGGGACCCGGATGCAGGAAGGTACGCCGGCGTTCGTGCAGATGGTGCGTATCGCCGAAGCGGTCACCCGCCACAAGGCCGCCGGGCTCCCCTACCTCGTCTACCTGCGCCACCCCACCACCGGCGGCGTGATGGCCTCGTGGGGATCTCTCGGTCACGTGACCGTCGCCGAGCCCGCGGCGCTCCTCGGGTTCCTCGGCCCGAAGGTCTACGAGGTGCTCAACGGCCGCCCCTTCCCCTCGGGCGTCCAGGTCTCGGAGAATCTCTTCGCGCACGGCCTCGTCGACGGCGTCGTACCTCCCGACGAGCTCGCCGGGCTCGTCGACCGCGTCCTCACCATCCTCGACCTCCGCCCCGAGAAGTCACCCACGTCGGCCGAGACGTCGCTCGCGTCGGCCGAGTGGTCAGCGAGTGACGCCTCGACCGACGGGAGTGACGCTTCGGCCGACGGGGCCGACTTCTCGGCAGTCGACACCTGGGACGCGATCACGCGGTCCCGGCGCGCGGACCGGCCGGGAGCGCGGGCGCTGCTCCGGATCGCGGCCTCGGACGTCGTACCCCTCAACGGCACCGGGCAGGGCGAGCGGGACCCGGGCCTGATCATCGCGCTGGCGCGGTTCGGGTCAGCGCCATGTCTGGTGCTCGCCCAGGACCGGCGCGAGCAGGCTCACCAGCCGCTCGGACCGGAGGGGCTGCGCGAGGCGCAGCGCGGGATGAAGCTCGCCGCCGGGCTCGGGCTCCCCGTCGTCACCGTCATCGACACCCCCGGCGCCGCGCTGTCGGCGGAGGCGGAGAACGGCGGCATCGCCGGCGAGATCGCGCGTACGTTGGGGACCCTCGTCAACGTCGAGACCCCGACGCTCAGCCTGATGCTGGGCGAGGGCAACGGTGGCGGCGCGCTCGCGTTCCTCCCCGCGGACCGGGTGGTCGCCGCCCAGCACGCCTGGCTCTCCCCGCTTCCGCCGGAGGGCGCGAGCGCGATCGTGCACGGCGACTCCGACCACGCCGCCGAGATGGCCGAGGCCCAGCGCGTCCTCGCCGTCGACCTTCAACAGATCGGCGTGGTCGACCGGATCGTCGCGGAGTCCCCCGACGCCGCGGACGAGCCGGAGACGTTCTGCCGCCGGGTCGGCGCAGTTCTCGAGGACGAGCTCCTCGCGCTGCTCGTCTCCGGGCCGGGCGAACCGACTGCTCGGGCCGCTCGCTACGCGGGCTGAGGAGGTACGCAGGAGCCCACACCCGAGCGAACACCGGGTAACCCCTTGCGCTCCGGCTGAACACGTGTTTAGCATTGAACATGCGTTCAGCCCCGGACCCGACGACACGCGAGCGAATCCGCGACGCCGCGGTGCTGCGGTTCGCGCGGGATGGGTTCGGCGCCTCGGTCCGCTCGATCGCCACCGACGCCGGGGTCAGCCCGGCCCTGGTGATCCACCACTTCGGCTCGAAGGACGAGCTCCACGCCGAGTGCGACGAGCAGGTGCTCGCCGAGATCCGCGCGGCCAAGAACGGCTCCATCGATGAGCTGGCCTCCGGGCAGAGCATCCTGCACAGGTTCGCGTCGGCGGAGGAGTACGCCCCGATGCTCGGCTACGTCCTGCGCTCGCTGCAGGGCGGCGGACCGGTCAGCCAGACCTTCATCGAGCAGATGATCGAGGACGCGGTCGGCTACACCAAGCACGGCGTCGAGGCCGGCCTGATCAAACCCAGCCAGAACGAGCCGGCGCGAGCGCGCTACCTGGTGCTCTCCGCCCTCGGCATGCTGATGCTCGAGCTCACCCTCAACCCGCCCAAGGACCCCGCCGACCTCGGCGCGATCGTCCGAGAGTTCATGACGACCAGCTACTTCCCGATCATCGAGCTCTACACCCAGGGCTTCTTCACGACTCGTCGCATGCTCGACGAATACATGCTCTACGTCCCGGACCCGCCGGAGGACACCGCGACGGAGCCCGCATCTGAGTGATGCCCTGCCCCGTCGGCGTACGTCCTCATACGTCTCCAACGTGGAAGTGAGTTCTTCATGTCCGACAACATCCCCGCGGTCGAGATCGCGGGCCTGCACAAGTCCTTCGGTTCCTTCAAGGCCCTCGACGGCCTCGACCTGACCGTCCAGCACGGCCAAGTGGCCGGCTTCCTCGGCCCCAACGGCGCCGGCAAGTCCACCACCATCAAGGTCCTGCTCGGGCTGCTGCGCGCCGACGCCGGCACCGCCCGCCTCTTCGGCGGTGACGTCTGGAGCGACGCGGTCGAGCTGCACAAGCGGATCTCGTACGTCCCCGGCGACGTCTCGCTGTGGCCCAACCTCACCGGTGGCGAGTGCATCGACTACCTCACCCGCCTCAAGCCGGGCGGCGACAAGGCCAAGCGCAAGGCACGTCGGGCCGACCTGCTGGAGCGGTTCCAGCTCGACCCGACCAAGAAGGCGCGCACCTACTCCAAGGGCAACCGCCAGAAGGTCGCCCTGGTTGCGGCGTTCCTCGACGAGTCCGACCTGTACATCTTCGACGAGCCGACCTCCGGCCTCGACCCGTTGATGGAGGCGGTCTTCACCGAGTACGCCCGGGAGGCCAAGGCCGCGGGCTCCTCGGTGCTGCTCTCCAGCCACATCCTCAGTGAGGTCGAGAAGGTGTGCGACACCGTCACGATCATCCGTTCCGGGGTCGCCGTCGAGTCCGGCACGCTCGACGAGCTGCGCCACTTGACCCGCTCCTCCGTCGTCGCGACCGTCGGCGGCGACCCGTCGGCACTGAGCGGGCTTCAGGCCGTCAACGACCTGGTGACCAGCCAGAACGGCGCCGGGACCCGGGTCGCCTTCGACGTGGACAACCACGCCGTCGGTGACGTACTCAAGACGCTGACCGACCTCGACGTACGCGGCCTGACCATCACGCCGCCGTCGCTCGAGGAGCTCTTCATGCGGCACTACGGCGACGTCATCGAGACGGAGGACGCGCGATGAGCACACTCGCTCCGGCACTCCCCCGGCGTACGCCTCTGACCTCCTTCGCCGGCACCTGGCACCTGACCCGGTTCATGCTGCGGCGCGACCGGGTGCGGCTGACCGTCTGGACCGTCTCGCTGCTGGCTCTGTACGCCTACTTCGTCACCGCGCTCAGCACCGTCTACCCCACGGCCGAGGACCGGCAGGGACGCGCCGAACTGATGCAGCAGCCCGCGTCGGTGTTCCTCGGCGGGCCCAACTACGGACTCGACGACTACACGATTGGCGCCATGTTCGCCAACGAGATGACCCTGTGGATGATCGCTCTGCTCGGGGTCATGAACATGTTCGAGGTCGTCCGCAACACCCGCGCCGAGGAGGAGAGCGGGCGGGCGGAGCTGGTCCGTTCCCGCGTGGTCGGCCGGCACGCGGCGGTCGCCGCCTCGCTCCTGACGGTAGTCATCGCCAACGTTGTCTTCGCGGTCCTCGGAAGCGCGCTGCTGATCTCCGCCGGCGGCCTGGCGGTCGAGGACACCTTCGCCCTGTCTACGTCGATCGCCGTCAGCGGCCTGGTCTTCGCCGCCGTCGCGCTGGTCACCTCGCAGCTGACCACCCACGGGCGCGGCGCGACCGGCCTCGCGCTCGCGGTGCTCGGCGTCGCGGTGCTGGTGCGCGGCATCGGGGACCTGCAGGCCGAGCCCGGCGAGCACGGCACCTGGCTCTCGTGGCTCTCGCCGATCGCGTGGACACAGCAGATGAGGGCGTACGTCGACCTGCGCTGGTGGCCGTTGGCGCTGAGCGTCGGTGCCGTCCTGGTGCTCCTCGCCCTCGGGGCCTTCCTCGCCTCGAAGCGCGACTTCGACGGGGCGCTGCTCGCCGGCGGCTCCGGCCGGGCCGAGGCGACCGGGATGCTCTCGTCCCCGATCGCGATGGCGTGGCGCCAGCAGCGTACGGCTCTGTTCTGGTGGTTCCTCGGCACCTTCGTGATGTTCGGGGCGACCGGCACCTACCTCGGCGAGGGAGTCGAGGAGATGATGAAGGACGTGCCCGGCGGGACCGAGATGTTCGGCGACGACCCGCTCACCGGGTTCCTGGCGATCATGATCCTGTACGCCGCACTGGCCGCCGCCGGGTACGCGATCGCCACCACGCTGCGAGCCAAGACCGAGGAGTCCGAAGGTCGCCTGGAGATCACGCTCGCCAAGCCGGTCTCGCGCGGTCGCTGGTTCGCCTCACACCTCGTGGTCGTGGCGGTGGGCGCTTTCGTACTGACCATGATCTCGGGCGCTCTCGCTCTGTGGGCCGGGGCGCTGGTCAACGGCGAGGTCGAGCTGGGGACGTTCCTGAAGGGCGGCGCGGCGTTCCTGCCGGCGGTCGCTGTCTTCATGACCCTCACCGCGGCGCTGTACGCCTGGGTCCCGAAGATCACGCCGATCATCTGGGCGCTCTTCGCGTTCACGTGCATCACCGGGATGTTCGGGCCGCTGTTCGACCTCCCGGACTCGGTCGCCGGCATCTCCCCCTTCTGGTGGGTCGGCCGCTACCCGCAGGAGCCCATCGAGGCCTCGCACATGATCGGCCTCAGCGCCGTCGCGCTCGTCCTGCTGCTCGTCTCCTTCGTCGGCTTCCGCCGCAGGAACATCCCCGCCTGACTCGGGCCACGGCCGAGGCGTCACATACGCCGGTCGAGCCGCCCGCTGATGGGCCAGGTTGTCACCGGTGTCGACGACCAGGTCCGGCTTCAGCGAG
>NZ_JBEZZS010000024.1:0-88204 GCF_040639295.1 Nocardioides sp. NPDC023903
GTGGCGGCGAGCGCGTGTGGGAACAACGACCAGGTGCTCGACCCTGCCGCAGGGAGCGGCACCGTCCGCTCCACGGGCACCGTGACGGTCGTCGCCCACAACTACCTTCTCGGCCGCACGACAGCTACAGGCCCAACGGGTTGGAACCGCTCAGCGGAGCGGGCGGATGTGGAGGCCGATCTCGGGGTCGACGAGGACCTCCTGAGCGACCGGCATCCCGTCCACGACGAGCTGTGCGTCCACAGGTACGTTGCGCTTGACCAGACCCAACGCGATCGGGCCGAGCTCGTGGTGACGGGCCGACGAGCCGACGAAGCCGACGGTCTTCTCACCGAAGACCAGCTCCGACCCAGCAGCGGGCAGCCGGTTCTCGGAGCCGTCGAGGTGGAGCAGCACCAGGCGACGCGGCGGACGGCCGAGGGTGTGGACGCGGGCGACCGTCTCCTGGCCGCGGTAGCAGCCCTTGTCGAGATGGACCGCGTACTCCGGGCCGACGGTCTCTTCCGAACCAGGCACCCAGCCGACCTCGTTGGGGATCGTGCGCGCGTCGGTGTCCACGCCGAAACGCGGCTCGCCACGCTCGATCCGGAGAGCCTCGAAGGCCCAGAACCCGCAGGCGGGGCCCGCGGCAGCGGCGTACGTCTCCAAGGACTCGCGCGGGACGAACGAGTAGCCCTGCGAGGGACGCCAGACGGAAACCTGCGACGCGTCCAACGTGACCGTCACGTCGGACCAGAACTTCATCCGCTCCAGGTACGCCACCAGAGCCTCACCGGCCCCGGGCTCGGTCCAGGCCAAGAAGGAGGAGCCATCGTCGATGCCGGAGAAGAAGTGCTCGACGTGTCCCTGCGGCGACAGGATCAGGGACGAGGTCCAGACCCCGGGGGTCAGTCCCTCGAAGGCCTGCGAGGTCAGCGAGTGCAGCCAGGTCAGCCGGTCGGGGCCGGCAATCCGTAGGACATCACGGTGGGAGAGGTCGACGAATCCCTCGCCGGAGGCCAACGTCCGCTGCTCCAGGTTGAACGATCCGTAGTGCGCGGCGACGGGTGCGTCAGCACCATCGCCGGCGACGGCACCGGGCAGGGACAGAAGCGGGCTGGCAGTCATCATGGCTCCTCGGAAGAACAGTCGACGCACGCCCCGAAGACGGTCAGATGAGCGACATCTACCTCGAAGGCGTACTCCTCACGCAGCCGCTCGCAGATACCGTCGGCCACTGAGGGGTCAACACTGGTGACCTTCTGACACTTCCTGCAAACCGCATGAAAATGCGGACGGCCGGAGACCGAGTGGTAGGTCGAGGCGCGCTCGCCCAGATGGGCGTGCCGCACCAGTCCCAGCTCCTCGAGCACCTCGAGGTTGCGGTAGACGGTGGAGAGGTTGATCGCCGAGGACGACTCGCGTACGACCGCGAGCACCTCCTCGGGGGTGGCGTGCCGCAGTCGCTCGATGGCGCCGAGGACCAGCTCGCGCTGGGGCGTGAGTCGATAGCCCTTCGCCCGAAGGGCCTCGCGCCAGTCCTCAGCCGCCTCGGTCATCGCGACTACTTGTTGACCCTCTTGAGCCGCGCCCACAGGTGCGGCTGCAGTGCCTGACCCATCGCGGCCATGTCGAAGGCGTAGAGAAGATCGCCCTCGACGTTGCCGTAGAGACGCTTGCCGGCGGTGTATTCCTTCGCGGTCTCCGTGCGGGCGACCGCGTCGGTGGTGAGGTCGAGCTTGCCGCCCTCGGCCTTGCCGTACCAGACCTCGACGATGCCGGTGTTGTGCGTCATCACCCACTCGACCTCGCCCTCGGGGCGGAAGCGGACGAAGCCGGTCTCCAGCGCCGCGTCGCGCACCTTCTCCCCGGTCTCCGGGTCGATGATCCACGAGCGCGCGAAGTAGTGGAAGAACGGCCGCCCGTCGTGGGTGAAGATCAGCTCCTGCCCGAACTCGAACTTGTCGATCGTCGGATAGTCACCGTGTCCGTTGCCCTGCCAGGTGCCGAGCATCCACGCACAGGGACCGGCATCGGGGTGAAGGTTCTCCGGAAGTTCGAAAGCCACACGCCGAGTTTAGGCCGTACGTCGGCTACGACCCGAAACGCAAGCGCTAGTGTGCTCGGCATGCAAGAACTCGTGGTGAAGGTGACCGTGGGTGCCGAGGCGCCCGAGCGTACGAACCAGGCCTTCACGGTCGCCTCTGCGGCCGCGACCGCCGGTGCGAAGGTGTCCTTGTGGCTCACCGGTGAGGCGACGTGGTTCGCGGTGCCCGGGCGCGCGGAGGAGTTCAAGCTGGAGAACGCGGCGCCGCTGCAGGAGCTGATCGGGCTGGTCATCGAGGCCGGTCAGGTGACCGTATGCAGCCAGTGCGCCTCGCGCCGCGACCTCTCCGAGGACGACCTCATCGACGGCGTCACCATCAAGGGCGCGGTCGTGTTCGCCGAGGAGATCCTGCGCGACGGCGTGCAGGCACTCGTCTACTGACACCCCATTACCAGAACTACACGAATGTAGTTCCAGGTAGCAGGCGTGTTAATCCTCTCGGAGACTCCACACACCGCCTACTTCGCCGTTAGCATTCACCCTCGTGAGCACGCAGACCCCCAGTGGCAAGTGGTGGAGCCGTGATTCGGCCGCCCAGCCGGGTGACGACGAGGACCTGACGGCGCGTGCTGCGGAGTTGGCCCGCGCCGCTGCCGCAGCCGAGTCACTTCGCATCGCAGCCGAGCAGGCGGCCGCCGAGCAGGCGGCCGAGCGGCTGGTTGCGGAGGAAGCTGCCGCCGAGCACGCCACCGCCCGTGGGAAGGCCGACGAGACCGCCAAGCTCCACGCCCAGCTGGCCGCCGACGCCCACCAGGCGCGTGAGGTCGCGGAGAAGGCAGCCGAGAAGTATGCCCTCGCCAGGGTCGAGGCCGAGAAGCTCGCCGACACCCGGGCCAAGGAGCGCGCCGAGGCCGAGGAGGCCGCGGTCGCGAGGGGCAAGGAGCTGGAGGCGGCCGAGCGCCGCCTGCTCGAGGCGGCCCGCGTAGCCGAGGAGCAGGCCAGCGCACGCACCGAGGCCGAGGAGTCCGCCCGCGCCAGGGCCGAGGAGGCCGCCGCCGCGGCCGCTTCCGCCGCTGAGGCCCACACGAAGGCAGCCGAGCACGCCGAGCTGGCCCAGGCCGCCTACGCCGCGCGCAGCGTCGCGGAGGCAGCCGCCGAGGACCGTCTCGAAGAGATGGACGAGCTTCGCGACGCGCTGGCCGCAGCGGAGAAGGCCGCCCGCAAGGCCGCCGACGAGGCCCGCGCCGCCTACGACGCACGCAGCGAGGCGGAGGCCGCCGCCGAGGCCGCCTACACCGCTCGCACCGCGGCCGACACCCGTTCCGAGGAGCTCGCGCGGATGCGCGAGGAGGCCGACGCGGCCGCAGCCGGCCGGGCCGACGAGGCGCTGGCCGCGTTCACCGCGCGCCAGGCCGCCGAGCAGGCCGCCAACGACCGGGCGACCGAGGCCGAGAAGGCCGCCGCCGCCCGCATCACGGCCGAGGAGTCCGCGGTCGCGATGGCGACGCAGGCCGAGCAGGCCGAGCAGGCGCGCAAGGAGGCCGAGGCTGCGGCCGAGGCTGCCTATGCCGCCGCCGAGGCCGCCGCAACCGCCCGCGCCGAGGCCGAGGAAGCCGCGAAGGAGGCCTTCGAGGAGCGCAAGGCCGCCGACGCCAACGCCGAGGACCACGCGATGACCCGGGCCGCGGCCGAGGCCACGGCTGCCGACCAGTACGCCGTGGCAGCCGAGGCGCTCGCTGCCCGCACCGAGGCGGAGGAGGCCGCTCTGCGCGCCTTCAAGGCCGCCGACGCCGCCAACGACGCCCGTCTCGAGGCCGAGAAGAGCGCGAAGCAGTACGCCGAGTTCGCCGCTGCCGCCGCGCACGAGGCCAACGAGAACGAGGAGCGCTATCGGCAGCTCACCGAGCTCGCCTCCCAGGCCGAGCAGGCGGCCGAGTCCGCCAACCTCGCCCGGATGGCGGCCGACCAGCGCGCCTCCGAGCACGCCGATCTCGCGGTCCAGGCCCTGGAAGGCCGGCGCGCCGCCGAGCGCGCTGCGACCGAGGCCAACGAGGGTCGTCGCGCGGCGGAGTCCGCGCTGCGTACCGCCCACGAGTCGATGACCGAGGTCATCACCGCGCAGGCGCGCGAGCGTGAAGAGGCCGAGCGCCGGATGACGGAGATGATGAACCGTCTCGCCGACGTCCAGCAGCAGGCCGCCGACGCCGTACGCCTTCGGGCCGAGGCCGAGGAGGTCGCCGGCCAGAAGGCGATCGACCGTCAGGCCGTCGAGGCCTCGATCCTGCACAACACCCAACTGGTCGAGCAGGCCATCGTGGACCGGCAGATCGCCGAACGCCGCAGTGCCCAGCTCGCCAAGCAGCTCGCCGACCTGCGCGAGGCAGTCATGCTCGCGGTCAAGGGCGGCAGCACCAACAAGCGTGCGATGCAGGCCCTCGAGCTGACCCTCGCCGCGACCCCGTCGCCGCCCGAGGCGCAGTTCCCCATCCCGGACGCTCCTGACGAGCCGCTCGTGGTCGAGCCCCTCGCACCCGTCGAGGCCCCGAAGGCCACCGCACCGGCACCGGTCGACTCACCGGCTGCGCCGCCGGCAGGTCCTCCGACCGCGCCCGTGACGCTGCCCGAGCGGCAGACCGGCAAGAAGCAGGCCAACAAGAAGCACGCCGAGGACTCGCCCGCGGAGCCGGCGGACCTGCCCGACACGCCGAGCGACTCCCTCCCCCAGCGCTCGAGCGGCTGGCTGGCAGCGGTCAAGCTCGCCGAGTCCGGCAAGTTCCCCGGCGCCAAGATCCCCGGCGCCGGCACTGCCGCCCCCGAGGCGGCCACGGCTGCCGACGAGTCGGGCGAGCCGGTCGGCACCAAGAGGCTCACCGTCCGCACCTTCCGGCCCGAGGACGGCTCTCTCATGACCGAGAGCACCGTCACGGTCACCGAGGAGGGCGTGCTCGACGTACGCAAGGACGAGCAGACCCACACCTACGACCTCTACGACACCCACACCGACATCACCATCAAGGGTGAGCCGGCCACCGACGAGTGGGTCGTCGAGTTCAACACCGACGAGGCGGGCGCGGTTCGGGTCGACAAGTCGATGGTCGACCCCGAGGCGTTCCAGCGCGAGGTACTCCGCTGGCGCCCCGACATGGCCGGCTGAGCGGCCTGCTGGAATACCCGGTTAACCGGGTATTCCAGCACTTCTCAGGCGTTGCAACACCTGAGAAGTGCAGGAAACACCTGAGAAGTCAGAGGTTGTCGCGCAGAACCTGCGCGATCTCGAGCACAGCGGCGCGTGACGTACGCCCGGCGCCGACCACGTTCAGGAACCCATGGATCTGGTCGTCGAAGCGCCGGTGCACCACCTTGACCCCGGCCTCGTCGAGCTTGGCGGCGTACGCCTCGCCCTCATCGCGCAACGGGTCGAAACCCGCGGTCGCGACGTACGCCGGGGCGACCCCGGTCGCCGGGATCTCCGCGTACAGCGGAGCGTGGCGCGGGTCGCGGCGGTCGATGTCCTCGGGCAGGTAGTTGTTGGTGGCCGCGCCGATGAAGTCGGCGGTCAGGTAGAAGCCCTCGCTGAGATCCTCGCGGCTGCGGGTGTTCGCCTCCGACTGCGTCACCGGGTAGATGAGCAGCTGGAACGCGCAGTCCTCACCGACCGCGAGCGCGACCCCGGCGGCCAGGTTGCCGCCGGCGGAGTCGCCGCCGACCCCGACCCGCGCCGGGTCCGCACCGAGCTCGGCCGCATGCTCGACCGCCCACCGGAACGCCGCGACCGAGTCGTCGTACGCCGCCGGGAACGGTGACTCCGGCGCCAGCCGGTAGTCCACCGAGAGCACCTTGACGCCGGACTCGCTGGCCAGCAGCCGGCAGGGAGCGTCGTGGGAGTCGAGGTCGCCGAAGATGAAGCCACCGCCGTGCAGGAAGACCAGCAGCGGCGCGTTGCCCGAGGCGCCCTCCGGGACGTACAGCCGCGCCTTGAGCCCCGCGGCCCAGAGCTCGCGCACCGACCCGATCTCCTGACGGCCGCCCCCGAGCTGCGACTGCCGCAGCAGGGCCACCCGCCCCTTCGGGATCGGCAGCGTCGACGGGTCCGGCTCCCCCGACACCTTCATCAGCGCCAGCATGATCTGCGTGTCCACCGCGAGCGTCTGCCCGTCGTACGTCACCGGCTTCCCGACGAGCCGCCGCTGCACCGGAGCCGGAAGGTTCAGCGCCGCAGTGAAGGCGGGCCGCTTCACGGGCACCAGCAACGGATCGATCAGGGACGAGACGCGCGCGAGAATCGACATGCGCTCAAACTACCTGTTACCAGGGACATCGTGTAACAGGTAGTTCACCTGGCGACCGGGTCAAAGGTCAGAGTTCGGATCGCGTCTCCCCCAAAGACACGCAGGTGAGTCACACTGGCCTCATGAGTCTCGACCCGCAGGCCCCCACCCGCTCGGCCGAGGACACCGTGAGCCTGACCGCGGTTCCCGACCAGCCCTTCGACGTCGAACCCGAATACATCCCGGATCACGAGGCGCTGGCCGAGGTCGAGAAGTACGAGGACCGGTTCCTCGACCGGGAGCTGTCCTGGCTGCGGTTCAACGAGCGGGTGCTGGAGATGGCGGAGGACGAGACGCTGCCGCTGTTGGAGCGCGTACGTTTCCTGGCGATCTTCACCTCCAACCTGGACGAGTTCTTCATGGTCCGGGTGGCGGGCCTGAAGCGGCGGATCGCGGCGGGGGTGGCTGTCAAGGCCGCTTCCGGCCTGATGCCGCGTGAGGTGCTCGAGGTGATCTGGCGTACGACCCGGGAGCTCTCCGAGCGGCATGCAGCGGTGTTCCGCGGCAAGATCAAGCCGGCGCTGCTCGAGCAGGGCATCCAGCTGCTGCACTGGGAGGACCTCACCCCGGAGGAGGTCAAGGCCTGCAAGAAGCTGTTCAAGGAGCGGGTATACCCGGTGCTGACGCCGCTCGCGGTCGACCCGGCCCACCCGTTCCCCTACATCTCCGGCCTCTCGCTCAACCTCGCCGTTCGGCTGAGGGATCCGAAGACCAAGAAGAAGCACTTCGCCCGGGTGAAGGTCCCGCCGATCTTCAGCCGCTTCGTACCGCTGGGCAACGACCGCTTCGTGCCCCTCGAGGAGGTCATGCGCGAGAGGCTGCACAAGCTCTTCCCGGGCATGGAGATCCTCGAGGTGCACACCTTCCGGGTCACCCGCAACGAGGACCTGGAGGTCGAGGAGGACGACACCGAGAACCTCCTCACCGCACTGGAGAAGGAACTGCTCAGGCGGCGCTTCGGCCCTCCCGTACGCCTCGAGGTGCAGGAGTCGATGACCGACTCGACGCTCGACCTGCTGGTCTCCGAGCTCGGCATCTCCGACAAGGAGGTCTTCCGGCTGCCCGGTCCGCTCGATCTGCGCGGGCTGCACGGCATCGCCGACATCGACCGCGAGCAGCTGAAGTATCCGGCCTTCGTGCCGAGCACCCACCCGGCGCTCGCGCCGGTCGAGAGCGCCGCGCCGGTCGACGTCTTCAAGGCGGCCCGCCGTGGTGACGTACTCCTCCAGCATCCCTACGACTCGTTCGCGACCAGCGTGCAGCGTTTCATCGAGCAGGCCGCGGCCGACCCGCGGGTGCTGGCGATCAAGCAGACCCTCTACCGCACCTCCGGCGACTCCCCCATCATCGACGCCCTGATCGACGCCGCCGAGGCGGGCAAGCAGGTGCTGGTGCTGGTCGAGATCAAGGCGCGCTTCGACGAGGTGGCCAACATCCGCTGGGCACGCAAGCTCGAGCAGGCCGGCTGCCACGTGGTCTACGGCCTGGTCGGCCTGAAGACCCACTGCAAGCTGGCGATGGTGGTTCGCGAGGAGCCCGACGGCACCATCCGTCGCTACACCCACATCGGCACCGGCAACTACAACCCGAAGACCTCCAGGATCTACGAGGACATGGGGCTGATCACCACCGACGAGGGGATCGGCGAGGACGTCGCCCACCTGTTCAACAACCTCTCCGGCTGGAGCCGGGAGGCGACGTACGAGCAGCTTCTGGTCGCGCCCGGCAACGTACGCAACGGCCTGATCGAGCAGATTCACGCCGAGATCGCCCACCATCTGGCAGGGCGGCCGGCGAGGATCCGGCTCAAGGCCAACTCGGTGGTCGACGAGGCCATCATCGACGCGCTCTACCTGGCCTCCCAGGCAGGCGTGCCCGTGCAGCTGCTGGTGCGCGGGATCTGCGCGCTCCGTCCGGGCGTGGAGGGGCTGAGCGAGACCATCGAGGTGCGCTCGATCCTGGGCCGGTTCCTGGAGCACTCGCGGATCTTCTGGTTCGAGAACGGCACTCCCGACGACGGGGACGGACCGAGCGCCTGGATCGGCTCGGCCGACATGATGCACCGCAACCTCGACCGCCGGGTCGAGGCCCTCGTACGTCTCCCCACCCCGGAGCTCGTGGCCGAGGTCGGCACACTGTTCGACCTGGCATTCGAACCGACAACGGATGCCTGGCTCCTCGGGCCTGACGGCACCTGGACCCGCAATCACGCTCCCAACCACCTCCAAGCGATGTTGATCACTCGACAGCGCCAGCGCAGGCGCGCCGCGGCGGGCTAGACACGCCCTGGCTTTCGTCGTGTCAAGCGGACTCGCCTAACATGAGCCCGCAGGTCTGCCTCATCCAGCCAGGAGCCCCCCGTGCGTTTCCGAATCCGCCCGGTCGACACGTCGTTCTACGACATGTTCACCGAGTCCGCCAACCACCTCGTCGGCGGTGTCTCGCTGCTCGCCGAGATGCTCAGCGACACAGCCGATCGCGAGGACGTCGCGCGACGGATGCGTGACGCGGAGCACGCCGCTGACGAGACCACCCACGAGATCGTCAAGAAGGTCAACTCGACCTTCGTCACGCCCTTCGACCGCGAGGACATCTACGCCCTCGGCTCCGGTCTCGACGACGTGATGGACTCGATGGACGAGGTGGTCGACCAGATCTTCGTCTACGGCGTCAACATCTTGCCCCCTGAGCTCTCCGACCAGGTCACCGTGCTCCAGCGCTGCGCCGAGCTGACCGCGGCGGCGATGCCCAAGCTGCGCTCGATGAAGGAGCTCTCCGAGTACTGGATCGAGATCAACCGTCTCGAGAACCAGGGCGACAAGAACCATCGTCGCATCCTTGCCAAGCTCTTCTCCGGTGAGTACGACGCGATGGAGGTCCTCAAGCTGAAGGACATCGTCGAGTCCCTCGAGGACGCGATCGACGGATTCGAGAAGGTCGCGAACACCGTCGAGCAGATCGCCGTCAAGGAATCCTGACACCGTGGAACTTGCCATCGTCATCGCGGTGGTCGTCGTCGCCCTGGTCTTCGACTACACCAACGGCTTCCACGACGCCGCCAACGCCATCGCGACCTCCGTGTCCACGCGCGCGCTCACGCCGCGCATCGCCCTCCTGCTCGCGGCGGTGATGAACTTCGTCGGCGCGTTCCTGGGCCAGAAGGTCGCCCACACCGTCTCCGACACGATCACGCCACCATCAGGGGCACATGGTCTGACCGTGGTGATGGCCGGCCTGCTCGGCGCGATCGCCTGGAACATGATCACCTGGTACTTCGGTCTTCCCTCGTCCTCGTCGCACGCGCTCATCGGTGGTCTGGCCGGTTCGGCGATCGCCGCCGGCGCGTTCGTCAACTGGATGACAGTGCTGGAGAAGGTCGTCATCCCGATGTTCGTGTCGCCGTTCGTGGCCTTCAGCCTCGGCTTCGGCGTGATGCTCGCGATCATGTGGATCTTCCGGCGCGCCAACCCGCACAAGACGCAGAAGGGTTTCCGGATCGCCCAGACGATCTCGGCCGCCGCGATGGCCCTCGGTCACGGTCTGCAGGACGCCCAGAAGACGATGGGCGTCATCTTCCTCGCCCTGGTCACCGGTGGATTCCTCACGGCCGACGACGACCTCCCGTTCTGGGTGATCGCCGCGGCTGCGACCGCCATCTCCCTCGGCACCATGTCCGGCGGCTGGCGCATCATGCGCACGCTCGGCCGTCGGATCATCCACCTGGACCCGTCCCGCGGCTTCGCCGCCGAGTCGGTCGCCGCCTCGGTGCTCTACTCCACGGCGTACATCTGGGAGGCCCCCATCTCGACCACCCACACGATCACCTCGGCGATCATGGGTGTCGGCGCGACCAAGCGGTTCTCCGCGGTCCGCTGGGGTATCGCGAAGTCCATCGTCCTGGCGTGGATCTTCACCTTCCCCGCTGCCGGTGGTGTCGCGGCGCTGACCTACCTGCTCTGCCACTTCGTCTTCCAGCTGCCGTAAAAGCAGTTCGGGCCGAGTCGGCGCATCCGACCCCTCTCACTCGCTTCGCTTCGCGAGGCACGGGGTCAGATGCGCCGACTCGGCCTTGGCTGAACGCTTAGCCGAAGCGGCCGGAGATGTACGCCTCGGTGTCCGGGTTGTCCGGCTTGGTGAACATCTGCTTGGTGGGGTTGAACTCCACCAGACGGCCCGGCTGGCCGGCGGCCTTCAGGTTGAAGAACCCGGTGTCGTCGGAGACGCGGGCGGCCTGCTGCATGTTGTGGGTGACGATCACGATCGTGTAGTCGGACTTCAGCTCGTGGATGAGGTCCTCGATCGCGGCGGTCGAGATCGGGTCGAGAGCCGAGCACGGCTCGTCCATGAGCAGCACCTCCGGCTGGACCGCGATCGCGCGGGCGATGCAGAGCCGCTGCTGCTGACCACCGGAGAGGCCCATGCCGGGCTTGCCGAGACGGTCCTTGACCTCGGTCCACAGGTTGGCTCCGCGCAGCGCGTTCTCCACGATCGAGTCCGCCTCGGACTTCTTGATCCGCTTGGCGTTGAGCCTGTTGCCGGCGAGCACGTTGTCGTAGATCGACATCGTCGGGAACGGGTTGGGCCGCTGGAAGACCATGCCGACCTTGCGGCGTACGGCCACCGGGTCGACGTTCGGCCCGTAGATGTCCTGGCCGGCGATCTGGATCTTCCCCTCGACGTACGCGCCGGGGATGACCTCGTGCATCCGGTTGAGGGTGCGCAGGAAGGTCGACTTGCCGCAGCCGGAGGGCCCGATGAAGGCGGTCACCGACTTCGGCTTGATGGACATGGAGACGTCCTCGACGGCCTTGAAGTCGCCGTAGAAGATGCTGGCGTCCTTGACTTGAATGGACATGAGTTACTCCTAGCGCCCGGTCTTGGGGGCGAAGATCGTGCCGACGATACGGGCGATGAGGTTGAGGACCATGACGAGGATGAAGAGCACCAGTGCTCCACCCCAGGCGTACTCGACGCCCTTCGCCGTGGCCTCGGACAGCTGGGTGTAGATGAAGACCGGCACGGTCATCATCGGGCTGTCATCGAAGGCGTTGGTGTTCAGGTTCGGGTTGAAGCCCGAGGCGACCAGCAGCGGCGCGGTCTCGCCGATCACGCGCGAGATCGAGAGCACGACACCGGTGACGATGCCGCCGATCGCGGTCGGGAGCACCATCTTGGTGATGGTGCGCCACTTCGGCACCCCGAGAGCGTACGCAGCCTCGCGCAGGTCGTCGGGGACGAGCTTGAGCATCTCCTCGGTCGATCGGACGACTGTCGGGATCATCAGCAGCGAGAGCGCGACACCGCCGCCGAAGCCGAAGCGCGTGCCCGGCCCCATGAGCAGGGTGAAGAGCGCGAACGCGAACAGGCCCGCGACGATGGATGGGATGCCGGTCATGACGTCGACCAGGAAGGTGATCGTCTTGGCGAGGCGGTTGCCCTTGCCGTACTCGATCAGGTAGATCGCGGTCATGATGCCGATCGGGATCGAGATCACCGCGGCGATGCCGGTGACGATCAGGGTGCCCATCAGTGCGTGGTAGAGACCGCCCTGCTCGTCGCCGGTGACCGAACGCATCGAGTACGTGAGGAACTCCGGGCTGAGGGTCGCGGCGCCCTTGGAGACCACCGTGTAGACCAGCCAGATCAACGGGATGACCGCGATTGCGAAGGCCGTCCACACCAGCCCGGTGACGAGCTTGTCGGTGGCCGAGCGCCGGTTCTCCACCAGCAGCGCCCACAGCGGGTAGCCGATCAGGAACCCGAGCACGCCGATGACCGCTGCCCCGACGATGCTCACGCCGAGGACGAGCGCCAGGCCGCCGAGAGCGACGGCTGCGACGCCGACCAGCCACTGGGCGCCTCGCGGGAGCGTGGCGTGGGAGAGCTTCGTCTCCTCGTTGGAGAGGTCGGTATTGCTCACTTGGCCCTCCCTCGGGCGACGATCCAGCGGGCGAGTGCGTTGACCAGGAAGGTGAAGGCGAACAGCACGAGGCCGGTCGCGATCAGCACGGAGAGTCGGTCGGGCGTGCTCTCCTTGTAGCCCTGGGCGATGTGCGCCGCGATGGTCTGCGGGTTGTTGGTGCCGATGATGAACAGCGAGATGAGGACCTTCGGCGAGACGATCATCGCGATCGCCATGGTCTCACCGAGAGCCCGGCCGAGGCCGAGCATGACCGCGGAGACCATGCCGGAGCGGGCGTAGGGGAATACCGCGTAGCGGATCATCTCCCAGCGCGTCGCGCCGAGCGCCAGCGCCGCCTCCTCGTGCAGTCGCGGCGTCTGGGCGAAGACCTCGCGGCAGATCGAGGTGATGATCGGCAGGATCATCACGGCCAGCACGATCGATGCGGTGAACAGCGTACGACCGTTGCCGGAGGGCTGGCCGTCGAAGAACGGCAGCCAGGCCATGTTCTCGGAGAGCCAGGCATGGGCCGGCACCAGGTACGGACCGAGCACCACCGCACCCCACAGGCCGAAGACGACCGACGGGACCGCGGCGAGCAGGTCGATGACGTACGCCACCGGGGTGGCGATCCGGCGCGGGGCGTAGTGGCTGATGAAGAGCGCGATCGCCACGCTGAAGGGGACCGCGACGATCAGTGCCAGTACGGCGGCGTACATGGTGGCGTACAGCAGCGGCACGACCAGGCCCAGGAACGAGCCCTGGCCGGCGTAGTGCTGCTCGTCCACGTTGAAGCCCGGGATGCCCTCGATGCCCAGGAAGATGAAGACGGCTGCCAGCGCCACCAGAATGAGAGTGGCGGCAGTGACGGCGAGGCCTCGGAAGACGACATCACCCACCGAGCCACGGCCGGAGGAGAGCTCCGACTTCGGGTCAACGCCAGGGTCGGCGCCGGGGTCAGCGGCGACAGTCACAAGGCATTCCTCGACTTTCTTGATTGGGTTCTTAAGACAGCCGTACGGGCGGCGGCCGCAGCCACCGCCCGAACGGCGATCAGATCAGACGTACCGGCACTTACTTGATGCCGCCGACCAGGTCGAGAGCCTTGTCGGCAGTCTCACGGTCGAGCGGCGCGGAGCCGGCCTCCTCGGCGGCGACCTTCTGGCCCTCCTCGGAGAGGATGTACTCCAGGTAGCCCTTCACGTTGGCCGCGTCCTCGGCGTTCTCGTAGGTCGGGCAGGCGAGCAGGTAGGACACCAGCACGACCGGGTAGACGCCGGCCTCGGTGGTGGTCCGGGCGACCTCGACGGCCATGTCGTTGTCGCTGGTGCCGACCGGCTTCGAGGCGGCCAGGATCTTCGCAGCGGCCTCAGCGGTCGGCTCGACGAAGTCCTCGCCGACCTTGACCTTGACGGTGGCGAGGTCGTTCTCGCGCGCCGCCGACTCGTCCATGAAGCCGATGTAGCCGGCACCCTGCATGGCGGTCACGACACCGGAGGTGCCGTCGCCGCCCTCGCCGCCCTTGATGGAGGCGGGCCACTCACCGGAGGGCTCCTCGGCCCAGCCACCGGCGGCCGCGAGGTACTCGGTGAAGTTCTCCTGGGTGCCGGAGTCGTCAGAGCGGTGGACCGGGGTGATCGCGGTGTCCGGAAGCTTGGCGTCCGGGTTGGTCGCGGCGATCGCCGGGTCGTTCCACTTGGTGATCTTGCCCGCGAAGATGTCGGCGATCGTCTTGGCGTCGAGGCTGAGCTCGTCAACGCCCTCGATGTTGAAGACGACGGCGATCGGCGAGACGTAGCCCGGGACCTGGATCGGGTCCGCGCCGCACTGCTCCTTGGCCTTGGCCAGCTCGCCCTCGTCGTCGTTGAGAGCGGAGTCGGTGCCGGCGAAGAGGTAGCCGCCGGTGATGAAACCCTCACGACCCGAGCCGGAGCCCACGGGCTCGTAGACGACGCTGAGGTCGGGGTTCGCGTCCTGGATGCCGGCGACCCATGCCGCCTGGCCCTTCTCCTGTGAGGAGGCTCCGCCACCCTTGATGGTGCCCGAGAGGGTGCCTTCCCCTTCGCTACCGCTGTTCTGCTCGTTGGCGGCGCCGCAGGCGCTGATCGCAAGGGCAAGGGTCGCAGCAGTGATGCCCGGGACGAGTGCCCGGCGCAGCGAGGTGGTGTTCACGCAAGTCTCCTGATTGATGATGCAGTCGATTCGGAGTTGTCGCGATGACCGTAAGGAGCCGAGGTGGACGGGAAACTCGGTGAAGGTGAACGCAGGCTGAACGAGGAATTCAAAGTCGGTGGCAAATCAGTGTCAGTTCCGGGCACAGGAGATGAACAGGCAGGCCTCAAGCCTCTGTTAGACCTGAAATGCCTCAACAGCCCGCACTTCACCTGCGCGCACGTGCAGCACCATCAGCTCACCCTTGGCCAGCTTCGGGTCACGCATACCCAGCCCCTCGAAGACCCACGGCAGCACCGGTCGGTGCGTGCAGATCACCGTCGGAACGGCCAGGTCACGCAGGGTGTCCGCAGCCAGGGCCGACACGCTACCTTCCTCCGCGCCCTCCTCGCTCAGCAGTCTCATCTGCTCAGACGCGATGCCGGCGAGCCCGGCGTACGGTGCGATCGACTGCGTGCAGCGGACGCTCGGCGAGGTGATCACCCGGCGGATGTCGTAGGCCATCAGCAGGCCGGCCAGAGTGACCGCCTGGGCCCGTCCGGTGTCGTCGAGCGGCCGATCCTGGTCTGCGCCGGACCAAGCCGAACGGCCGACGGACGAGGCGTGACGGAGGACCACGAGGGGCGTGGTGGGGTGGCGTACGTCCTCAGCCTGCTGCAGCGTCGCCCGATCGTGCGGGTAGGTGAGCCGCGTGCGCGCCTTCTCCACCGACAGCCACTCGACGTCGTCGATCTCGTCGTTGATCAGGTAGCTGTCGACGTCGTCGTCGGCGCCGGCAGCGGTGCGGCCGACCCAGTAGTGGACCACCTTCTGCCCCGCCTCGACGGGATAGCGCTGCTGCTGGAGCGGGCGACCGAGCGCGACCCTCAGGCCGGTCTCCTCACGCACCTCCCGGATCGCCGTCACCGGCACCGTCTCACCGGGGTCGACCTTTCCCTTGGGGAAGGACCAGTCGTCGTACTTGGGTCTGTGGACCAGCGCCACCTCCGACAGGTCGTCGTGCTCGCGAAAAACCACTACGCCGGCGGCCGGGATCTCGGGCATGCGCACAGGGTATGTCGTGAAGGCGGCTGATTCGTCTAAGGTTCCTCGCAATGCTCCGCACCCCCCAGCTTCTCGACCGCCCCAGAACGTGGGCTGGCCGATCATCCCGAGTCGTACGCGCCCACCCCTTGTTGACCATCGCGGTGGGCGTCGTCGTCGTTGCGCTCGTCATCTTCCTGGCCCGGGCATGGGCGGCCCGAGGCGGAGATCTCGACGAGGCGCTGCGGCTGGCTCCCGCCGAGGCGACGCGGGTCTCCTTCACCGACTGGACGGGTATCCGCGAGAGCGTCGGTGCCGACCTCGATGCCGACTCCACCCCGGAGGAGGTCCACGAGATGATCGACGAGGCCTACACGAAGGACCTCACCTCGACCTCGGTGCTGCCCGACGCCTCCGGGCTGCTGCAGCAGCACTTCGGCTGGTCGCCCGCGACGCTCGACTGGGAGCTCTACACCCAGTCGACCCAGGGAGCGCTCATGGTCGGGCACCTCGAGGACATGGACGCCGATCACCTCGTCGAGCAGCTCACCTCGATGGGGTTCACCGCCCCCAAGGACGACCCCGCGGACGGCGGCGTCTGGGACGGCACCCTGGTCCCCTTCTCCAGCTTCACCGACTCCGGGATCGACTCGACGATCAGCCCGCAGCTCGCCTACATCGCCTTCCTGCCCGAGCATGACCTCATCCTGGCCTCGGACGGCCGGCGCTACCTGGGCGACCAGGTCGAGAGCCTCGGCGACGGCGACCTGCACGAGCCGATGACGGACGCCGCCGACCGGCTCGGCGACCCTCTCTCGGCGTTCGTCTACGACGGCGACTTCACCTGCACCGAGATCGGGCTGGGCGGCGCCTCGGCCGCCGACCAGGATCAGGCCGACGGCCTCGTCGACGCCGCCGGCGACATCAACCCGATCGAGGGCTTCGCCATGGCGGCGGAGTCGAACGGGGACGTACGTGTCGCGATGTCGTTCGAGAACGACGACCAGGCGCGTACGAACGCCGACACCCGGGCCAAGCTCGCCGTTGGCCCGGCGCCCGGCCAGGGCGGCACGTTCGACGAGCGGTTCAAGCTGGGGAAGGTCGCGGCCGAGGACGAGGTCGTCACCATGCAGCTGCAGCCGAAGGACGGTACGGCCGTGCTCTCCGACCTGGCGAACGGGCCGCTGCTCTTCGCGACCTGCTGACGTCCTTAGGGGATGATCCCGAGGATGCGGTCGATCTCCTCTTGGGAGAGGTGATCCTCGGACTCGCTGGCGGCGACGATGAGATTGGTCGTGAGCTCGACCTCGAGGAGCAGCTCGGGATCTTCAAGCGTCACATCGAACTGATCAGCCACGCCCGCCGCCTCCTCACGTCACGCTCAAAAAGCTCGTCTTCACATCATCGCCCAGTCTCGGGAGATCTGCGCGCTGATCCACCAAGAACCATCAAAAGTTGTCACATCAAGCGTGACACAGAAGCCTGAGAGGGCTCCAATCAGACCACGAGGCCCCAGCCGAACGGCTGGGGCCTCGTTGCAGATGATCAGTGTCGGCAGAAGCCGAACCCGAGATCGTCTTACTTGTTTCAGAGAGGGCGAACGTTCTCCGCCTGCGGGCCCTTCGGACCCTGGGTGACGTCGAACTCGACCTTCTGGTTCTCGTCCAGCGACTTGTAGCCGTTGGTCTGGATCGCAGAGTAGTGAACGAAGACGTCGTCGCCGCCGTCCTCCTGCGCAATGAAGCCGAAGCCCTTCTCGGCGTTGAACCACTTAACGGTGCCCTGAGCCATCTGCTCGTTACTCCTTAGTCGGGGCGAGAGGCCACCAGGTTCGGTAGCCCCGCATCAGGGGCGGGTGACACGTCGCTCCGACCTGTGTTCCCGAACCGGGGTCCGGGCGGGCACAGAGCAGAAACGCCGTTGGATCACAAACTCCGCAGGCGTCAGACCTTCTGGAACTTGCACCTGTTGCGGGAGTGACATTAGCAAGTCACGCGGCTGTGCGAACCCCCCTTGACCGATCGTTTTACGCGCGAAGCGGTGAAGGTTGCGCAACAGAGCCGTGAAACGACCGCTCAGCGGGACGTATGGCCACCGGTTCCGAGGCAGTTTCCGTGCAGCGAGACGCCGGCCAGCTCTGCTCGCCGACGAAATACTTGGCTAGCCACATTATTGCTGTTATGGTAATTACGTGGCTGGCCACATTATTCGCCAGAGCAACGCGACCCGAAGTGGAGTGTTCATGAAAGCGATGATTTTCGATGAGTTCGGCGGCCCGGATGTGCTGCACGAGGCGGACGTCGACGTCCCGCAGCCCGGCCCGGCCAGGTCCGAGTACGCGTCAAGGCCGCCGGGCTGAACGCACTGGACGGCAAGAAGCGCAGTGGGATACTCGAGGCCGTCTTCCCGACGACGCTTCCCGCGATCCCCGGCGGCGAGCTGGCGGGTGTGGTCGACGCGCTCGGTGAGGGCGTGAGCGACGTACAGGTCGGCGACGAGGTGCTCGGCTGGGCGGACACCGGCTCGTACGCCGAGTACGCGCTGGCCACCGCCGTGGCTCTCAAGCCCGCAGACCTCTCCTGGCAGGACGCGGCCGCGCTGCCGGTCGCCAGCGAGACGGCCGAACGGGTCCTGGACGAGCTCGAGGTGACCGCCGGGGAGACCGTGCTGATGCACGGGGCCTCCGGAGCGGTCGGCACCGTGGCCGTCCAGCTCGCCACCGCCCGCGGCGCCCGCGTGATCGCCACCGCCGGTCCCTCGAACCAGGACTACCTCACCTCGCTCGGCGCGACCCCGACCACCCATGGCGAGGGCCTGGTCGAGCGGGTGCGGGCCCTGGCTCCCGACGGCGTGGACGCGGTCTTCGACCTGGCCGGCAAGGGCGCCCTGCCCGACTCCATCACCTTGCGCGGCGGCACCGAGCGCATCGTCACCATCGCCGACTTCAGCGCGGGCCAGCTGGGCGTCGCCTTCTCCCCCGGCGGCGGAGACCACCCCGCCGAGCGCCTGGCCGCCGTGGCTCAGGACGCCGCGGCCGGAAAGCTGACCACCACCGTCACGTCGTACCCACTGGCCAAGGCGGCCGACGCCCAGCAGGCCAGCGACGCCGGACACGTACGCGGCAAGCTCGTCCTCGCCGTCGACTGAGCCTCCCGCCCCCAACCCAACTTGTGGTGGCCATTCGGGCCACCGCGTCACCGAAGGAGACTTTCATGCTGGAATCCCTGTGGGCCCCGATCACTCTCGGCGGCACCCCTTTGCCACACCGTCTGGTCATGGCACCCATGACCCGTGACCGCTCCACCCCCGAGGGCGTGCCGACGGAGCTGAACGCCGAGTACTACGCACAGCGCGCTTCCAAGGCGCTGATCATCACCGAGGGCACCCAGCCCTCCGCCGACGGACAGGGCTACCTGCTCACCCCCGGTATCTACAACGAGGCGCAGATCGCCGGATGGCGCAAGGTCACCGACGCGGTGCATGCGGCAGGCAGCCGCGTGTTCATCCAGCTGATGCACGTCGGCCGGATCTCCCACCCCGACAACACTCCGCACCACCGCCAGCCCGTCGCCCCCTCGGCGATCCGCCCGGCCGGCGTGATGTTCACCGCCTCCGGCCCTCAGGAGATGCCCGAGCCCCGTGCACTGTCGACGCAGGAGGTCGCCGAGACCGTCGAGGACTTCCGGCGGGCTGCTGCTGCGGCTGTGGCCGCGGGCGCAGACGGAGTGGAGATCCACGGCGCCAACGGCTACCTGATCCACCAGTTCCTCTCCGGCAACGCCAACCAGCGCACAGACCGTTACGGCGGCTCGGTCGAGGCCCGTATCCGCTTCGCCGTGGAGGTTGTCGCCGCGGTGGCCGACGAGATCGGCCCCGAGCGCACCGGCATCCGTATCTCGCCCGGAAACCCGTACAACGACATCGCCGAGTCCGACACCCACGAGCTCTATCCGACGCTCGTCGAGGCGCTGCGTCCGCTGGGTCTGGCCTACCTGCACCTGATGCATGTGGGCGACGAGGCGCTGCTCGACACACTCCGCGCACAGTGGCCGGGCACGCTGATCCTCAACCGGCCCGGTGCGGACATCCCCACCCGCGCCAAGGACGTCGACAACGGCACAGCCGACCTGGTCTCCGTCGGTGCACTGGCGCTTGCCAACCCCGACCTGGTCGAGCGGCTGCGCGTCGGGGCAGAGTTGAACACTCCCGACCCGGCGACCTTCTACGGTGGTGGAGCGGTCGGATACACCGACTACCCCACTCACACCGGCTGAAGAAGCGGAGACCATGCCCGAGATTCCCACCACTGCCGCAGGCGGGCCGATGAGCTACGCGATCTTCCAGCTCGCCCGCGCCCACCGTGCCTACGCCGGCGCCCTGCTGCGCAAGATGGACCTGCATCCCGGCCAGGAGCTGCTCCTGATGCAGCTGCTGGACCGCGAGGGCCAGACCCAGTCCGAGCTTCTCGAGAGCGTCGGCCTCGACCACTCCACCGTCTCGAAGTCCCTGCGCCGCATGCAGGAAGCGGGCCTGCTGGTCCGCGAGCCGGCCGAGCACGACCGGCGGGTGATGGTCGTCCACCTCACGGACAAGGGCCGTGCCATGCGCGAACCCATCGCCGCCCTGTGGCAGAGCCTGGAGGGAGTCTCCGCGGGCAATCTGACCGACGATCAGGCAGCAGCGTTCGTCGAGGCTGCCGGCGCGATCACCGACGCGATCACCAGCCGTCCGCTGCCGCAAGAGGAATCCGGCTGACCCTCACTACACGGTCGAGCCCCGAGTCGCATGTGCGACCCGGGGCTCGAACCCGCTGTAGGCCGTGTCGGTCTCGAACCGACGACCCATGGATTAAAAGTCCACTGCTCTACCAACTGAGCTAACGGCCCGCCGGGAGTCTACCGGAGCAGCGGCCGTGTCCTATTCGTGGTCGCCCAGCCGCGCCGACGACTTTCCGCGCTCGCTGATGATCCGGGCGCATCGCTCGGCGGCCGCGTCGCCCGTCAGCGCGTGCTCGAGCAGGAGCTGCGTCCAGCGTTCGTAGCGCGCGACCTCGACCGGATCGGCGATCTCGAGGTCGCCGGCGCTGGTCTCGAGGGTGACGATCCGGTCGCGCTGGTCCCAGCCGTGCTGGACCAGGACGGGGAAGCTCTCGAAGGGGACGATCCCGATGGTCGCCTGGGTGGTGGTCGCCAGGTTGGCGATGTGATCGATCTGGGCACGCATGATGTCGGGCGAGCCGACCAGGTGATGGAGGGCCGCCTCGCCGACGAGGATGGTGATCGACCGGCCGGCCTCGTAGAGGATCGCCGAGCGACGCAGCCGCGCCGCGATGACATGGGAGACCTCCCCTGCAACGGCCTCCTGGTCACGCGAGCCGCCTGCCAGCGCCAGCAGGGCACGCGCGTAGTCGGGGGTCTGCAGCAGCTCGGGGACACTGTGCGGCTGGTAGCTGGTCAGGACCTTGGTGGCCACCTCGGTCGCTGCGTACGCATCCTGGTGCTGCTCCGCACCACCGCCGGTCGGATGTGCGTCGCGGAACGCCGCCTGCTCCTGGTCGGCGCGGGCACGCAGCGCGAGCAGCATCTCCCGGTCGGCCCCCACCGCGGCTGCCCAGGCGCGTACCTCTGCCTCGGAGACGGACTGCCGGCCCGACTCGATCTTCGACACCTTCGGCTGGGACCAGCCCGAGCCCAGCGCGTCGGCCAAGCCGGCCCCGGTCAGGCCGGCGGCGCGACGGGCATCCCGGAGGGCCTCGGTCAGTGCTTCACGGGCTCGGCGGTTGGGGCGGGGCACGGCGACAGCCTCCTACGACGGCTTAGACAGGTTCGACGAACCACCATCGTGCCCGATGGGCATACCGTACGTCCAGATGCACATCATGATTGGCAATATCAAAATATTATGCTCCACTGAAGGTCGGGGTCGACCCCAACAGGAAGGCATGGACTCGATGAGCATCCGACGAACCCACCCCGGACGACCGCGTCTCGTCCCCTCGAACACGGCAGCTCCACCGCGCGAGCAGGTGCTCCATGCCGCGGCGCAGTTGTTCGTGACCCAAGGCTTCGCAGCCACCTCGACCCGGGAGATCGCCGACAAGGTCGGGATCAGGCAGGCGTCGCTCTACTACCACTTCACCGGCAAGGACGAGATCCTCGCCGAGCTCCTGGAGCGGTCCGTCCGCCCCACCGTCGATCGGGTCGACCAGATCGAGCAGCTGACCGCGGCCGCGGGCCCTGAGACCGCGCTCTACCTGCTGGCCCTCGTCGACATCCACACGCTCGCGGAGGCGCCGGACAACATCGGCATGCTGGCCACCCATCCCGACGTGACCAGCAGCGAGGCGTTCGACGCCTTTCGCAGCATTCGCGCCGAGCTCGCCGACGCCTACGGGCGGATCGCCACCCGGGCCGCAGCGCCCGGCACCGCCACGGCGGCCGAGCCGGGCCACCTCGGTGAGATGCTCATGCATCTGGTCGAGGTCACCACCACCCTCCGCAGCAGCGGCGTGCCGATCGACGACGCGACCGCCGCCGTCATCGCCTCGACCTGCCTTCGCGCCTGCGGGATCCCCGACACTCGCATCGCCCCGGCGGCCTCGTCTGCGGCGACCTTCATCGACGGACTGTCGATGAAGGCGCCGACATGACGGCGGGCCCGACCAGCTCAAAGCTGGTCGGGCCCGCTGCATACGAACGAACTTTCGTTCAGTGGGTTCCGGTGATGCGGTCGAGCGGGCCCGGGGTGTAGGGCGAGTTGGCCTCCAGGTAGGCGGAGAAGGCGTCGATGTCGAGGCCGCCGTAGTAGGGGTCGGTGCCCTTGGTGAAGGCCGCGAAGGCGTCGCCGCCGCCCTGCAGGAAGTTGTTGGTCACGACCCGGTAGGACGCGGCCTTGTCGATCGGCTGGCCGTTGAGCGTGACCGAGCCATCGACGGGGCCCGAGGGGCTGATCTGGTAGGAGAAGCCCTCGGAGACCTGCAGGATCTTGTGGGATGCGGCGTTGGCACCGGTGACCTGCTGGGTGAGCAGGTCGTAGATGTCCTGGCCGGTCATGGTCAGCGAGACGAGGTAGTTGTTGAACGGCTGGACCGTGAACGCCTCGTCGTAGGTGACCTCACCGACGGCCTCCCCGTAGGGCGAGTTGGTCGCGGTCAGGTCGGCACGGATACCGCCCGGGTTCATGAACGCGATCACCGGCGTCTGTCCGTTGACGACCGTCGACTGGTCGGCGAGCTGGGCGTCGGCGATGAGGTCGCCGAGCGCGGACTCACCGGCGGGGCTCTGGTCACGCTTGATGTCGGACGAGATCGAACCGAGCACCCGGGAGGCGATCGGGGTGACCAGCTGCTTGTAGGTGTTGATCAGCGTCGTCTGCTCGGGGGCCTTGGCCACGTCACGGGTGACGAGCAGGTTCGAGCCCTTGACCGACGAGCGGACGATGTCGCGCGACTTGAGGTTGTACTTCAGGTTGGTCTCGGTGTAGAGCCGACCGAAGGACGAGGCCGAGGTGATCAGGCGGGATTTGCCCTCGGGGTCCGGTACGTCGCAGACGTAGGGGTTGTGGGTGTGCCCGGTGACCACCATGTCGATCTCGGGGTCGAGGCCCTGGGCGATCGGCACGATCGGCGAGCCGGCGACGAGCTCGCCGCCGCCCTCGCAGGTGTAGTCGTACCTGGCGTTGACGTCGTAGACCGTGCCGGTGGCGGGGTCGGTCCACTTCTCCTTCGGCAGGTTGGCACCCTCGTGGATCAGGGTGACGATCGCCTTGACGCCCTTCTTCTTCAGCTTGGGCACGAGCGCGTTGGCGGTCTCGACCTCGTCCTTGAAGGTGAGGCCCTTGACCCCCTCGGCGGTAACGATGTCGGGAGTGCCCTCCAGGGTCATGCCGATGAAGCCGATCTTGACGCCGTCGATCTCCTTGATGGCGTAGGACGGCAGGATCGTCTTGCCGCTCGCGTCCTCGATCACGTTGGAGGCGAGGATGTCGAAGTCGGCGCCCGCGTACTCGTGGGCGGCGCAGGAGTTCTGGTTGTCCTCGCCGTCGCCGTCGTCGATGCAGCCGCCGTCGGCGATGCGCTGCAGCTCCTTGTAGCCCTCGTCGAACTCGTGGTTGCCGACCGCGGTCACGTCCAGGCCGAGCTTGTTGAGCGCCTCGATGGACGGCTCGTCGTGGAAGGCGGCCGAGAGCAGCGGCGAGGCGCCGATCAGGTCACCCGCGGCGACGGTCAGGGAACGGTCGTGGCCCTTGCGCGCCTCGGCCAGGTGGGAGGCGAGGTATTCCACGCCACCCACGTTGACGGTGTCATCGACCGGCTTGCCGGTGGCTGGGTCGATGTGGTGGCCGGTGACCAGACGCCCGCTCGAACCCGACGGCGCCTCGAGATTGCCGTGGAAGTCGTTGAACGAGAGCAGCTGGACATCGACCAGGTTGGCTCCCGGCTTGGCCGAGGCGGACGTCGCGACCGGGGTGGCGACTGCGGCGGCCGCGAGAGCGACTGCGGCAACGGCCACAACGGGGCGAAGCTTTCGGGTGTTACGAGGCATTGCGGGGCTCCCCATCTCAGTGATCGACGAAGGGAACAATGCCCCTTCGGGTTCTCATTGTGAAGAGGTAACAGGATTACCGCTGCCTAATCGTCATCAACCGTTAATCACCCGAAAAATTCGGTAACGTCCACCGCCCCGCCGGCCTCCTCGAACTCGTCGCGGACCATCTCCCGCAGGTTCGCGTCGGAGAGGTAGTCGGCAGCCACCCCGGCGAGGCCGTAGGCGGCGTCGACGAGCACCTCGTCGGCGTACGGCGTGACCGCGGCAGCGGCGAACTCGCGGCTGTGCAGCGACACGTCGGGCTCGGCGATCTTGACCATCGCGTGCAGGCCGGGGACGCGGAAGGAGACGTTGCCGAAGTCGGTGGACCCGGCGAGCAGGTCCGGGACGACGCCGGGCGCGAGGACGGTGTGGTTGCGCTCCTGGTAGCGGCGATTCCAGGCCTGCGCCAGCCCGCTGTTGTTGCGGATCGGCAGGTAGACCGGCGACCCGTCCCAGCTGAACTCGACACCGCAACCCGTCATCAGCGCCGCACCCATCGCCATCTCCTCCAGTCGCTGGGAGAGGATCTTGAGCGTCTCGGGGTAGGCGGAGCGTACGTAGAACTCGATCGAGGCGTGCTCCGGGATCACGTTGGGGCGCAGGTCGCCGTCGGTGATGATCGCGTGCACCCGGTCGGTCGGCGGCATCTGCTGCCGGTTGAGCGCGACGCCGGTGTAGAGCAGGTTGGCCGCGTCCAGGGCGTTGCGGCCCATGAACGGCTGGATCGAGGCGTGCGCCGGCACCCCGACGTACGTCACCTTCAGCTGCCTCCGGCCCAGGAAGACCGGCTCGGAGCTGTCGTAGGTGAACGGGTGGATCATGATCGCCGCGTCGACGCCGTCGAAGGCGCCCTTCTGCGCCATCAGCTCCTTGCCACCACCGCCCTCTTCGGCCGGGGTGCCGAGCCAGATCACGCGGCCGCCGAGGCGGTCGATCACGCTCGCGATGGCCAGGAACGCGCCGACGCCGACCGTGGCGATCAGGTTGTGGCCGCAGCCGTGACCGATGCCGGGGAGCGCGTCGTACTCGGAGAGCACCGCGATCGTCGGACCGTCCTTGGTGCCGCCCGCCGAGGCGTAGAGCGCGGTCGGGAGGCCGTAGGCGCCACGGGCGACCTCGATGCCGTGAGCCTCGACGAACTCGGCCAGCCCGGCCGAGCTCCGGTGCTCCTCGAAGCCGGTCTCCGGGTGCTCGGCGAGGTCGTGGGAGACCGCGACGAGCTCGGGGCCCAGGTCCACGAGCTTGTCGCGGATGGCGTCCAGGATGCCTCTCGGCGCGCCCGCCGAGGTCGACTCGGCGGCCTTCGTGATGAGCGCCTTGGCGTCTGTTTCGTCGCGGAGCTGGTTGACCAGGAACGGGTTCGGCTGCTGCGGCTGGCTCATGTGGCCAGAGGCTATCGGTGATGTGTCATCGATCGCTGAGGGCCCAGCCGTCGGCGATGATGCGTGCCTCGTCGGCGGGTCGGGAGGAGTCGAACAACGTACGCCGCCCCTGGCCGACCACGATGCCGTCGACGTAGATCCCGCGACCCTGGGAGGACGAGTCGGTCTCGTAGGTCCACCGCACCGTGGTCGTGCCGTCCGGGAGCTCAGCGCTGCCGCACAGCCATCGCCGGCCGCCGTAGCCGTTGACCGCCTCGCTGGTCTCCCAGCTCCAGTCACCACCCTCGAGGGTCCAGGGCAGCGGGTTGAAGGTGGTGCCGTCGGTGGAGTATTGCAGGCGGCCGAAGTCGAAGCGAGGCTCGGTGTCGAACCAGTAGTCGAAGCGGAGCCCCGCGTCGTCGGTGGCTGCGAGCGGCACGTCGAGCGTTGCCTTCTTCGCGTTCGTGCGGCCCGAGAACCACGACGTACGTCCCGTCGCCGGCCTGACCGCCGAGGCCACGCCCAGCGCGTCGGAGACGGCACGACGGGAGGGGTTGTTGCTGCCCCAGTCGCGGCTGGGGTGGACGCGGTTGGTCATGAGCACGACGAGCTGGTGGCCGATCGGGTCCATCACGAAGCTGGTGCCGGTGTAGCCGGTGTGGCCGAAGGAGACCGGGGACCAGATCGGGCCGTGGTACCAGGTCGTGGCGAGCTCCCAGCCGAGGCCGCGGGAGCTGGTGAACCGGGCGCCGGTGTAGTCGTTCAGCGAGAGCCTGACCGTGTCTTCCTTCAGGATCCTGGTGCCGTTGTAGACGCCGCCGTTGAGGTACATCTGGCCGAACCTGGCCATGTCCGAGGCGGTCGAGAAGACGCCCGCGTGACCGGCGACGCCACCGAGCGCCCAGGCGTTCTCGTCGTGCACCTCACCACGGATCATCGGACGGCCGGCCCACGGCTGATACTCGGTGGCGGCGACACGGTCGAGGCGGTCGGCGGGCGGGTTGTACATGGTGTCGCGCATCCCGAGCGGCTCGGTGATGTGGTCGCGTACGTAGGCGTCGAGCTTCTTCCCCGAGAGCCACTCGACCAGCAGCCCGAGAGTGATCAGGTTGATGTCGGAGTAGCGGTAGATCTGCTCGGGCGCGTGCGTCGGGGTCGTGTCCATGATCGCCGCGACCCGCTCCTCGTAGGTGTCGTAGCCCGCCCACAACGACGGTGACGGGCCGGCGAGCAGACCGGAGACGTGGGTGAGGAGGTGGCGTACGAGGATCGCGTCCTTGCCGTGCGGCGCGAACTCGGGCAGGTAGGTGACCACCGGGGCCTCGAGGTCGAGGCTGCCCTGCTCCATCAGCTGGAGGATCGCGGTCGTGGTGAAGAGCTTCGACATCGAGGCGATGTCCCACATCGTGTCCAGCCCGGCTGCGACCTGCTGCTCGGCCGGGAGCTCGACGACGGTGGTGCCGTCGAGGCCGTATCGGAGCGCCTTGCCGACGCTCTCGTGGGCCACGATGACGCCGTCCTTGACCGCTATCGCGGTGGCCCCTGCGTACAGGGGGTGAGCGGGGTTCTCCGTCGTCGGCTCGAGGAACCGGGTCAGCTCGGTGCGGATCTTCCCGATCTGCGCCGGGTCGAGGCCGACCTGGCGGGCATGACCCGGCCGGAGGACGGTGCCAGGGGTGAAGGTGAGCTCCTCGGGCGTGATGGTCGGCGGCTGGCCGGCCAGCGAGGCGAGCGTCCTGGCTGCCTTGGTCGGGTCCTCCGGGGTCGAGGCCACCGCAGCACCGCCGAGGAGAGTCATCGCGACTCCGCTCAGGGTGCCGCCGAGAAGCGTGCGCCGAGAGGTCATGAGCATGTCCGGAGACGGTGTCATACCCCGATACTGCCGCTCCGGCGCGAGCTTCGTGCGTGAAAGGAAATTTTCTTTCACGACGCCGGTCTCAGAGCGTCGGCCAGTGCTCCGCCCACGGCTTCGCCTGCTCCAGCTGAGCAGCGACCTGAAGCAGCAGGCCGTCGTCGCCGAGCTGCCCGGAGAGCTGGATGCCCAGCGGCAGTCCGGCGGCGGTCCGGTAGGTCGGCACCGAGATCGCCGGGCGTCCGGTGATGTTGGCGAGCTGGGTGTAGGGGACCCAGCCGAGGTTCTCGTCGACCAGCTGGTCGATCATCCCGGTCGCCCGCATCACCCGCCCGCCGTGCACCTTGTGGAGCACCCGTGCCGCGGTCTGGAGCGCCTTGGGCGTGGTCAGCTGCCCGACCTTCAGCGGCGGCTTCGCCAGCGTCGGGGTGAGCAGCAGGTCGTACGTCTCGTGGAACGCGCTCAGGCGGCGTACGTGGTTGCGGCGGTTGATGTGCGCGAGCTCGACGGCGACCACTCCCCCGGCCCGGCCGAGCTCGGCCACGGCGAGGGTGTCGGCCTCGAAGTCGGCGTTCTTGGCGCCGACGCGGAGCTTGGCCTCAGCGACCTCGGCAGCAGCGGAGGCGAACCAGATGGTGAGGAAGTCGCGGCCGAGCTCGGCGGCGTCGTAGGGCGCCTCGACCTCCTCGACGTCGTGGCCAAGCGCTTCGAGGGCCTTGGCGGCATCCTCGACGGCCGCGATCGCCTCGGGGTCGGGGGCGGTGATGGAGGACGTCGAGGTGAACCCGATCCGGAGCTTGCGCGGCGCGCTCGCAATGGCCTCGGAGAAGGCGGCACCGGGGTGCGGCGCGTGGATCATCGCCATCGGCTGGTCACCGACGAGTGCGTCGTAGAGCCCGGCCGCGTCGCGGACCGTGCGGGTCACCACGCCCTGGACGACGAAGCCGTTGGAGGCATCCAGGCTCTGCGGGCCCAGCGGCAGTAGCCCGCGGGTGGTCTTCAGCCCGACCAGGCCGTTGCAGGCCGCCGGGATCCGGATCGACCCGCCGCCGTCGTTGGCTCCGGCGGCCGGGACGATCCCGGCGCCCACCGCGGCCCCGGAGCCACCCGAGGAGCCGCCGGGCGTGTGGTCGGTGTTCCAGGGGTTGCGCGCGGCGCCGAACAGCTCCGGCTCGGTGATCCCCTTCGACCCGAACTCCGGGGTGTTCGTCTTCCCGAAGATCACCAGGCCGGCGTCCAGAGCGCTCTGGGTGAAGTAGGAGTGCTCCTCGGCGACGTCGCCGACGAGCGACCGCGAGCCGTACGTCGTCGGGTGTCCCTGGTACTCCTGAGCCAGGTCCTTCACCAGGAACGGCACCCCGGCGAACGGCCCGCTCGGGCCGTCGCCGGCCACTTGGGCATCGGCCTCGGGGATATCCGCGACGATCGCGTTGATCCGCGGATTCACCGCCGCCGCCCGCTCCCGCGCCGCGGCCAGGACCTCGGCCGCGGTCACGTCCTTGGCAGCGATCAGCTGCGCCAGCCCGGTGGCGTCGTACGTCAGATACTCATCGACCCGCATGAGCGCAGGTTAGCCGTCGGACGGGCCACGCGGGCCGATGTGAGTCAGTCGATCCAAATGAGGTGCCACGTCCGGAGTGCGTAGCTATGTTTCCGGACATGGCCATCACTATCGGCGAAGCCTCCTCGAAGGCGGACGAGACCGCGATCGAGGCCCTGGTGGGCGCGTTCTTCTCGGCTTTCACCTCAGGACCGGACGCGGCCGCACGCCTGGACGATCTGCGCCGGATCATGCTTCCCGGCGCGACCGTGGTGCGCACGTGCGGGCTACCGGCCGAGGTCTACGACGTCGAGTCCTTCATCGCCCCGCGTCTCACGCTCCTGACCAGCGGGGAGATCAGCGAGTTCGAGGAGTGGCCGGAGCCCGGCCGCATCGACGTCTTCGGCGACATCGCCCACTGGTGGGGCGCCTACGGCAAACGCTGGCGCGCGAGAGGCGAGATCCACACCGGCCGGGGCATGAAGACGATGTCCTTCGTACGCACCGACGACGGCTGGCGGATCAGCTCTGCCGCCTGGGACGACGAGCGTCAGGTTTGACGACCGGTCAGTTGAAGATCTCCCGGTAGTCACCCTCGACCCGGTCGCGCTTCCACATGTCGATGCCGGTGGAAGCGGCGTACTCGTCGATCCTGGCCAGCTCCTCGGTGGTGAACTCTGGACCGGAGAGCGCGCCGACGCAGTCGGTGACCTGCTCGGGGCGGGAGGCGCCGATGACGACCGAGGTCATCCGCGGATCACGCAGCGCCCAGGCGAGCGCCATCTGGGCGAGCGTCTGACCGCGGTCGACGGCGAGGGCGTTGAGCGACTCGATGCCGGCGAGCGTCTCGGGGGTGAGCGCCTCCGGGGTCAGGAAGCGGGCCTTGGCAGCGCGCGAGTCCTCCGGGATGCCGCCACCACCGAGGTACTTGTTCGTCAGCAGACCCTGCGCCAGCGGCGAGAAGGAGATCGCACCGGCCCCGACCTCGTCGAGCGTGTCCAGCAGTCCGTCGGTCTCGAGCCAGCGGTTGAGGATCGAGTAGGACGGCTGGTGGATCAGCAGCGGCGTACCGAGGTCGCGCAGGATCGCCGCCGCCTCACGGGTCAGAGCCGAGGAGTACGAGCTCAGCCCGACGTAGAGCGCCTTGCCGGAGCGCACGATCTGGTCGAGGGCGCCCATCGTCTCCTCCAGCGGCGTGCTGGGGTCGGGGCGGTGGTGGTAGTAGATGTCGACGTAGTCGAGCCCCATCCGCTTCAGCGACTGGTCGAGGCTGGAGATCAGGTACTTCCGCGAGCCGCCGATCTTGCCGTACGGCCCCGGCCACATGTCCCAGCCGGCCTTGGTCGAGATCACCAGCTCGTCGCGCAGCCCGGCGAAGTCCTCGCGCAGGTGGCGGCCGAAGTTCTCCTCGGCGGAGCCGTAGGGCGGGCCGTAGTTGTTGGCCAGGTCGAAGTGGGTGATGCCCGCGTCGAAGGCCGTACGCAGGATCGCCCGCTGCCGCTCGAACGCCAGGTCGTCACCGAAGTTGTGCCACAGCCCGAGGCTGACCGCCGGCAGATCCAGACCACTGTTGCCGGTCCGCCGATACGGCATCGCGTCGTAGCGGGACTCCGAAGGAACGTACGTCATGCGCCGGTCCCCTTTCCGGCGCGCAGCGCCACCTTGATCATCGGCCACTGCAGCGGCAGCCGCGCGACCGTACCGGCGAAGAAACCGGCCGACTTCGGGGTCCGCTTCCGGTTCGCCCGCTTCCCCGCGTCGACGCTCATCTGCACGTTGGCCGGGAACACACCCACCAGCAGCGCAGCACTCGCGAGCCCGGCGATCCGGCGGGTCTTCGGGTGCAGCAGCCCCAGCCCGCAGACGATCTCCGCGACCCCGGAGACCTCGACCACCTTGCGCGCATCCGGCAGCGCCGCCGGCACGATCGGCTCGAACACCTGCGGCCTCACCAGATGCAGGATCCCCGACCCGAGGAACAGTGCGGCCAACCCGGCAAGCGGCAGATCGAGCCGCGAAGAAGAAGATTCAGTGCTCACGGGTACGACTCTTCCACAGGCGCAAAGAGGCTCACCTCAGGGCCGTCACGGCCGTCCCCGGGATGAGCTCAGCTCCGCTCCCGCTGATCGCCCCGCCCGCAGATTGGCGGTGAAGGCTCGGATGTCCTCGACCAGACCGGGATGAGCGCCGTCGGCGGGAACCTCGACCTCGACGATCTCCGCGATGTCGGCCAGAGCGTCATCGACCAGCGCCTCCGCATCGCGGAGCCGCCACGACGTGACCTCTGCGACCAGATCGGCGCGAGTCACGGCCGCGTGCTGGTAGACACCGTCGACCGCGAGCGCCAGCTCACCGTCATTCGGCAGATGCCGCTGTGGGACGACGTCGTACGCCGGGGCGATCTCGACCGAGCCGTCCGGGTGGTGCAGCAACGAGATGTTCTTGGCATGCATGTCGAGGTTCCCGATGGCTGCAGCCAGGACCGTCATCGTGGCCAGCTTCCGCAGCGAGGCGGAGTCACCGAGCGCACTGAGCTCGCCGGCGATCCGCTTCAGGGAGACCTTGCCGCCGTACTTCTGGTACTTCTGGTCGCCGCGCGCCCCCAGCACCTGGTTGAAGTCCTCCTGATGCACCCTGCTCGGGACACCATCGGTCCCATCGCCCCGGTCGTACCGTTCGATCACCAGCGCCGGCTCACCGGCGAACTCCTCGATGAACGTCTCGTACGCCGTCAGGCCCAGAGCCTGCGCGAACCGGGCGCCGTACTCCTCGTCGTAGATCATCGACGGGAAGTCGGAGGTGACCGGCTTGAGGATGTGTGTGGACGGATACCCGTCCAGCGCCCGATGCCAGCCGTCGTCGTTGCGCACCATGACGATCTTGTCCTGTACGCCCGCGAGCGACGTCTTGCCACCGGCCGGCTTGTTGGCGAGCGGGAAAGCGCCGACCTCACTGAGCAGATCCGCCACCCCTTGCTCACCGACAGGTTCGAGCTTCGGGGTCCGCGGTTCGCCGGGGACATCGGGGTCCCAGATCTGAAGGGCGCCCGCCACATCTCGCCCGTAGACCCGCAGCATCCCGATCACATCGCGCTCGTTGACACCGGCCATCGCCGCAAGCCGCGACAGCATCCGACCTTCGGGAAGCATCTCCGCGAAGAAGTTCTGTCGCCGTGGCTTGCGGCCGCGCGGTGGGACCAAGGCGAGCGGAACAGCCAGCGACAGGACCGTGCTGTCCAGGCCGTACGTCTCCACCGCGTCCGTGGAGGCGACGAAGTCGTACGTCGCGCTCGACCCGACCAGCCGCCCGATCGGCTCGCCGTAGAGCTCGACCACGAGGTCACTCATCGTCGTTCCGAGCGTCGATGGTCGCGGTCAGCTCGGTCCCGGTCTCCCGCATCAGAGCGAAGAGACGATCGACGAAGATCGATGGCTTTCCCGCCTCGATCTCCCAGATGTAGCGCTGCGTCGTCCCGATCCTCGCCGCGAGCTCGCGCTGACTCCACCCGTTGAGCAGGCGTGCTTGCTGCAGGATCCGGCCCAGCGACTCGGGGCTGGTGACCTTCCCTGTGTACGACATGAACCCACCTCCGCGACTACGATATCGTATTCAGGAGATCTGACTACTAAATCGTAGTCGAACTCCACGACTCCTTTTTCGTAGTCACGGCGCGGTATCGCGAAATCGCAATGGTCGTCGTGGGCTGAGCCGGTCAGGCGTCGGCAGTCGCCTCCTGCTCGGCGAGCTTGGTCAGGCAGATGTCGACGATCATGTCCTCCTGGCCGCCCACCAGGCCCCGGCGGCCGCACTCCATGAGGATGTCGCGGGTGTCTACTCCGTAGCGGGCGCTCGCGTTCTCGGCATGGCGAAGGAAGGACGAGTAGACGCCGGCGTAGCCCATGGTGAGGGTCTCGCGGTCGACGCGGACGGGACGGTCTTGGAGCGGGCGGACGATGTCGTCGGCAGCGTCCTGGAGCTTGAACAGGTCGCAGTTGTGCTTGAAGTCCGACAGGTTGGCGACCGCGATGAACGCCTCGATGGGGCAGTTGCCGGCGCCGGCGCCGTGACCGGCGAGCGAGGCGTCGACGCGGTAGACGCCGTTCTCGACCGCGACGACCGAGTTCGCCACCGACAGCGAAAGGTTCTCGTGGGCGTGGATGCCGATCTCGGTCTCGTCATCGAGCACGGATCGGTAGGCGCGGACCCGGTCGCGTACGTCGTTCATCGTCAGCCGGCCGCCGGAGTCGGTGACGTAGACGCAGTGCGCGCCGTAGGACTCCATCAGCTTGGCCTGCTCGGCGAGCTGCTCGGGCGGGGCCATGTGGGAGAGCATCAGGAAGCCCGAGACATCCATCCCCATCTCGCGCGCGGCGGCGATGTGCTGGGCCGACACGTCGGCCTCGGTGCAGTGCGTCGCGACGCGCACCGAGCGAACCCCCAGGTCATAGGCACGCTTCAGGTCGTGGATGGTGCCGACACCCGGAAGCAGCAAGGTCGTCAGGCGGGCGTTCTTGATGACCGAGGCGGCCGCCTCGATCCACTCCCAGTCGCTGTTGGAGCCGGGGCCGTAGTTGACCGAGCCGCCGGTCAGGCCGTCGCCGTGGGCGACCTCGATGGCATCGACGCCGGCCTCGTCGGCGGCGATCACGATCCGCTTGACGTCCTCGGGCGTGATCCGGTGGCGTACGGCGTGCATGCCGTCGCGCAGCGAGACCTCTTGGACATAGATGGGCGTGCTCATCGTCAGTTCTCCTTCGCCGCCGCGATGCGCTCAGCCATCTGCAAAGCGGCCGAGGTCATGATGTCGAGGTTCCCGGCATAGGCCGGGAGATAGTGCGCGGCGCCCTCGACCTCGAGGAACACCGACACCTGATGGGTGGGCCGGGTCGTCTCGCCCTCGGCCAGCAGCGTCTCCACCGGCTGATCCGAGGGGATCTCCTGCACCTGCACCTTCTGCTTGAGTCGGTAGCCAGGGACGTACGCGGCGACGTCACCAACCATCTTCTCGACCGACTCGGTGATCTCCGCGGTCAACTCCTCCAGGGAGCGCGACCCGCCTTCGACCAGCGCATACACGGTGTCGCGCATGATCAGCGGCGGCTCGGCCGGGTTGAGGATGATGATCGCCTTGCCGCGCTTGGCGCCGCCGACCTGCACGATCGCGCCCGAGGTGGTCTCGGTGAACTCGTCGATGTTGGCCCGGGTGCCGGGACCGGCGGAGCGCGACGAGATCGAGGCGACGATCTCGCCGTAGGCGACCGGCACCACCCGCGCGACCGCGGCGACGATCGGGATCGTCGCCTGCCCGCCGCAGGTCACCATGTTCACGTTCGGTGCGTCGATGTGCTCGTCGATGTTGACGGCCGGGATGACGTACGGCCCGATCGCCGCGGGAGTGAGGTCGATCAGCCGCTTCCCGTACGGCTCGAGCGCGGCCGCGTTGGCGACGTGCGCCTTGGCTGATGTCGCGTCGAAGACGATCTCGATGTCGTCGAACCCGGGCAGCCCGATCAGCCCCTCGACCCCGTCGGCGGTCGTCGCGAAACCGAACCGCTCCGCCCGGGCGAGCCCGTCGGAGGACGGGTCGATCCCGACCATCGCGCCCATCTCCAGGTGCTGCGACGTACGCATCACCTTGATCATCAGGTCGGTGCCGATGTTGCCCGACCCGATGATCGCCACTTTGGTCTTGGCTGTGCTTTCCGCTGGCATGGAGGTCACTTCCCTACGCTGAAGGCCACCGAGCCGAGGCCCGACACGGTGGAACGAACGGTGTTGCCTGGGGCGATCGGCCGCATCGGCCCGAGCGCGCCGGAGAGGATGAGCTGTCCCGCGCGCAGCGGCTCACCGAAGTCGCGGGCGTAGCGAGCCAGCCACTGGACGGCGTTGACCGGGTCACCCAGGCAGGCCGCCCCGGTGCCGGTCGAGACCTCCTCGTCATCGATCGACATCGACATCGAGACGTCCTTGGGCTCGAACTCGTCCAGCCGTCGGCGCTCGGTCCCGAGGACGTAGGCGCCCGCGGAGGCGTTGTCCGCGACGGTGTCGCCGAAGGAGATCTTCCAGTCCGCGATCCGGCTGCCGCAGATCTCGATCGCGGCGACGGCGTAGTCGATGGCCTCCCTGACCTGGTCGTAGGATAGGTCACCGTCGGCCAGGTCAGCGGCCAGCACGAAGGCGATCTCGGCCTCGGCCCGCGGCTGCAGGATCGCGCCGGCAGGGATCACGTCCCCGTCCGCGTACGCCATGTCGTCGAAGAGCACGCCGAAGTCGGGGGTGTCCACGCCGATCTGCTCCTGCACCGCCTTGGAGGTGAGCCCGATCTTGCGGCCCACGATCTTCGCCCCGTCGGCGAGCCGGGTGGCGGTGAGGCGCTCCTGGATCGCGTACGCCGTCTTCAGGTCGGTCGCGTCCAGCAGGTCCCGCATCGGCGGGACGGGTGTGCCGGTCACCGAGGCGGTCAGCAGCCGATCTGCCGCGGCATCGACGGCAGCATCGGACGGAGAGGTCACTTCGTTCATATCCCCCACGGTCTCAGCAGTTGGCCGAAAGAAGCGGGGTAGGCGTCCCGCTGACCGGTACGGTGATCTCATGCCACACGAGCCTGCCGATCTCGACACCGTGCTCGGTAAGGCGGTGACCATCCTGCGGGCCTTCACGGTCGACGACCAGGTGCTCTCGCTGGCTGAGCTCGTCCGCCGCACCGGACTGCCCAAGGCGACCGCCCACCGCGTCGCCGGTGACCTGGTCACCAACCGGCTCCTGGACCGCACCAACCTCGGCTACCGCCTCTCCGGCGGCCTCTTCGAGCTCGGCATGCGCGCCTCGGTCGAGCGCTCGCTCCTGGAGCTGGCGATGCCGTTCCTCCAGGACCTCTACGAGCGCACCCACGAGACCGTCCACCTGGGCGTACGCGAGGGGCACGACGTCGTCTACGTCGCCAAGATCGGCGGCCACCGCCAGGCGAAGTCACCCTCCCGGCCGGGCGGGCGGATGCCGGTCCACTGCACCGCGATCGGCAAAGTCCTGCTCGCCTTCTCCGACCCGGAGGTGCAGCAGGAGGTCCTCAGCAGCCCCCTCGAACGACGTACGCCCCACACGATCGTCGCGCCCGGACTGCTGGAGCGACAGCTCGGCGCCGTGCTCGAGAACGGCGTCGCCTTCGAGCGCGAGGAGTCGGCCATCGGGCTGCAGTGCATCGCGGCCCCGGTCCTCGCCGAGGGCGGCGACAGGGCACTGGCCGCGATCAGCATCACCGGCCCGGTCAGCCGCTTCCGCCCCGAGGCTCACGTGACCATCGTCCGGGCCGCCGCCCAAGGCCTCTCCAGCCTCGTCTCCCGCCGCCGCTCCCTGTCGAGCTGAGGCGGATCAGTCGGTGCGGGCCGGCGGGAGGTCGGCCAACGAGGCGTCGGGATGTGCCCGGACCGCGTCGAGAAGCTCCAGCCAGCCTCGGCCGACCTCGTCGAGCCTGTCCTCGGAGACCAGCCGGAAGGCAGCGGCGCGCAGCACGTCGACGCCCACTTCGGGCGTACGTCCGGTGGCGCGCAGCGCGGTCAGCACTTCCTCGACCAACTCGGCGGGCGCGGCGGGATCACCCGCCAGCGCCCACTCCACCTCCCCCTCGGTGGCGACACCCTCCTCGCTCACAGCTTGATCCAGTAGCGCCGGGGGAGCCCGTAGCCGTACGCAGCAGCGTCGATGACGTCCTGGAGCTCACCGCCCTGGGACTCGATGGTGCGCGCCGAGGCACCGTTGTCCTCGTCGCAGGTGATCAGGACGCGCTCGAGGCCCAGCGCCCGGGCCTCGTCGAGCACCAGGCCCAGCGCTCGCCGGGCGTGCCCCTGGCGACGGGACGAGGGCCGCACCGAGTAGCCGATGTGCCCGCCCACGTTCTCGAGGAAGTCGTTGAGCGCGTGCCGCAGCTGGATGAACCCCACGACCTCGCCGTCGTCGGTGATCCAGAAGGCCGAGGCGTGCACTCGCCCGGCGGCCGGCGGCAACGAGACGTCCCGGTCCCGCGCGGTCCTCGCGACCACCCGCTCGCACGCCTCCCGGCTCACGTCGGAGGCCTCCTCGTCGGGGATCGAGGCGCCGTCCAGGTGCGCCCCGCCGAACTCGACGACGGTGGCCGCCCAGGAGTCGTAGAGATCGAGCGAGGGGGAGGCAAGTGCTGTCATGGCGCAAGCAGACCAGCCGACGGCCCACCGGGACAAACCGTTAACTCCGGACGACCGTGCATCAGCCGTCGATGACCACGGTCCCCTTCGCGCGCGAGACGCACAGGATCATGTGTCCGTCGCGCTCGTAGTCGGCCAGCGCGTGGTCGCGATGCTCGACCTCGCCCTCCAGCACCCGCACCCGGCAGGTGCCGCAGAAGCCCTGCTGACAGGAGTACGCCTGCGTCGGCCGCACCCGGCGGACGGCGGTCAGCGCCGACTCCTCGGCGCCGACCTGCACCTCGACGTCGGAGTCCTCGAGGCGTACCCGGAACGGGCGGCCGCCGAGCACCGGCGGCGGCGAGAACCGCTCGTAGTGCAGCGTGTCGATCTGCGGGTCGGGGATCTGCGCGCGGATCGCGTCGATCATCGGCATCGGCCCGCAGCAGTAGAGCGCAGCGCCCTCGGGTGCCATCGAGATGATCTTCGCCGCGTCGGGGACGCCAATCTCGTCGTCAGGCCACAGCTGGATCTCGTGGTCGCCGACGATCTCACGGATCTCCGCCAGGAACGGCATCGTCTGGCGCGAGCGGCCGGTGTAGACGAACTCGTACGGCACGCCCCGCCGCACCACGTCACGCAGCATCGGCAGGATCGGGGTGATCCCGATGCCACCGGCGACGAAGAGGTAGCCGGCGGGCGAGTCGACGAACGGGAAGGCGTTGCGCGGCCCCTTCAGGACGAGCCGGTCGCCGACGGAGAGGAAGTGCGCCTCGACGGACCCACCGCCTCCGCCCACGGTCGGCTCGATCCGGCGCACGCTGATCCGGTAGGCGGAGAGGTCGTCGGGGTCGGAGTTGAGCGAGTACTGCCGCAGTCGGCCGCTGGGCAGCACCACGTCGACGTGCGCGCCCGGGTCCCAGGCCGGCAGTTCGCTGCCGTCCTCCCGCTCGAACCAGATCGCCCTGACGTCGAGGCCCTCCTCGTCGATCCGGCTGACGCGTACGTGCAGGTCGCGGTCGATCCTGCCGAGCGGCTTGCGGCGCCGCCAGGAGCGGTAGGCAGCCTTGGTCCAGTAGCCCCCGACGATCGCCTCGAAGCCCCGGTAGAGCCGCGAGTCGGGGATGTCCGGGACGGTGAAGTGCGCGGGCTTGCTCACTGAGCCTCCGCGATGGCGTCGGCCCGCAGCGCCGCCGGCGACTTGGCCAGGTAGCTCACCGCCTGGGCGGTCGAGCCTTCCTTGGACGGGTCGTAGTTGGGCAGGAAGAACTTCCACGTCGCCCACCCGATACGTACGACGCCCGGCACCAGCCCACGACGCTCGGCGTCGATCAGCTGGAACAGCCCTGCCTTCGGCCGCTTCGCCGGATCGGGCTCGGTGGGGTCGTTGTTCATCAGGTAACCGGCGCCTCGCCACCACAGGACGAGCAGCGCGGTGCCGCCGAGCAGGTAGGAACGGACCCGGCGCAGGTAGCGCCCGTCGACGTGCTGGAAGACGTCGTAGGCCACGTTGCGGTGCTCGACCTCCTCGGCGCCGTGCCAGCGCAGCAGGTCGAGCATCGTCTCGTCGGCGCCGGCCTCGTCGAGCGCGGGCGAGTTGAGCACCCAGTTGCCGAGGACCGCGGTGAGGTGCTCGAGGCCGGCGATGATCGCGGCGCGCTCGATCAGCCACTCCTCCTTGGCCCGGCCGGTCAGGTCGCGGTCGCCCAGGATCTTGCGGAACAGCGCCTCGATCTCGGCCGCGAACGGACGTACGTCGAGCCCGTTGTCGGTGAAGTAGTCCTGCACCTCCTGGTGGGCGGCGGCGTGCACGCCCTCCTGGCCGATGAAGCCGATCACGTCCTCGCGCAGCTGGTCGTCCTCGATCAGCGGCAGGATCTCGGAGAACACCTTGACGAACCACCGCTCGCCCTCGGGCAGCAGCAGGTGCAGCACGTTGACGTAGTGGGAGGCGAAGACCTCGCCCGGGATCCACACCAGCGGCAGCTTGCTCCAGTCGAACTTCACGTTCCGCGGATGGAGGGCCACCTTCGCCGGCTCGTGCCCGCGCTTGCTCTCCTTGCTGGACTTACCAATGGCCTTACTCATCGCACACGCTCCTTCTCGATGAAGGCCGCGATCTCGCCCGCGACCAGCTCCGGATCCGCGGCCACCACCCAGTGTCCGCCGTCGATGACCTGTGTGACCAGCGATGTCGCGTACGCCCGGGGTGCCTCGGTCTGCAGCGGCACCGTCACGTAGGCGTCGTCGCGCGGGGCGATCACCAGGACCGGCACGTCGGTCGGCCGCGGCTCCGGGCGGAGCAGCTTGCCGAGGAAGTTGGCCCGATAGAGCTCGACCCCATTGACCTGATCCTTCGTCGGTCGCTCCCCGCCACCCACGAACCTGGCGAGCAGCCCCGAGCGCACCATCGCCTCCGGCAGCAGCGGCAGCTGGAACGCGAAGACGTACCAGGAGTGAGCCAACTGTCGCAGCGAGCTCTTGGGGTGCGACCGCTCACGCAGCCACGTGGTCGCCATCCCGAGGTCAGGCCCCGAGATCGAGACGTACGTCGCGATGCGGCTGCTCAGGACCGGGTCGGTCACCGACTCCCAGGTCTGGATCGAGCCCCAGTCGTGCGCCGCGACATGTACCGGCGCGTCGGGCGAGACGGCGTCGATGACCGCCTTGAAGTCCGCGGAGAGCTGCGCCAGGCGGTAGCCGGCGGTCGAGTCCGGAACCCCCGACTCGCCCGTGCCGCGTACGTCATAGGCGACGACGTGGAAGCGCTCAGCAAGTACCTTCGCGACCCCGTCCCAGACGGAGTGGTTATCGGGGTAGCCGTGGACGAGCACCACGGTCTCGGCATCGGCCGGCCCCTGCTCGTAGACAGCGAGCGTCAGTCCGTCGGTCGTCTCGACCTGCCGTGTGGTCACGCCACCACCTCCGTAGCGCAAGCGCCAGAATACGGACGCGGTGGCGTGTTGATCATCTGGCTCACTCGCTGACGCTCGTTCACGTGTCCTCCTCGATCGGGCACCTCATCGACAGTTTAATGAGACACCGTGTCCGCATACAATAGCAAGCACCGATCTCAGAGACCCGGATAGAACAGAACGACCCGCCGCAGACAAGGTCTGCGACGGGTCGTCGAAAGGCGGCGGCTACGAGGCGCTGTGGGAGTCGGCCAGGCGCGACTCCTCGGCGGCTTGCTCCTCGAGCTCCTTGCGGCGGCGTTCGACCTGCAGAGCGACCTCGGCAGGGTCGTCGATGAGAGCGGCCATGCCGCCTGGGACCCGTTCGAGCGCCTCCCGGGCGAAGATCTGCTGCATGGTGGTGGTGCGCTCGGAGCGGTCCTTGCCGATGAACGACATCATCCAGTGCAGCGTCGCGGTGAGCCGGTTGCGGAACCCGGTCATGTAGGCCAGGTGGACGACCAGCCAGCCGAACCAGGCGAGAATGCCGGTCAGCTTGAAGTTGCCCATCATCAAGACCGCGTTGAAGCGGGAGATGGTGGCCATCGAGCCCTTGTCGAAGTATTTGAAGTTGCCGGGCTCCGGCTTGTTCTTCAGACGGGCCTTGATCGTCTTGGCCGAGTGCTTGCCACCCTGGATCGCGACCTGCGCGACACCGGGAAGGTGGTCGAGGCTGATCATGTCGCCGACCACGAAGATCTCGGGGTGACCCGGCAAGGTCAGGTCGGGGTTGACGGCGATCCGACCTGCGCGGTCGAGCTCGGCACCGGTCTGCTTCGAGAGCGTCTTGCCCAGCTCGGAGGCCTGGACGCCGGCGGCCCAGATCTTCGCGATCGAGCCGATCCGCTCGGTCCTGCCGTCCTTGAACTTCATCTCGATGCCGAACTCGTCGACGTGAGTGACCATCGCGCCGAGGACGACCTCGACACCGGCCTTCTCCAGCGCCTGCTCCGCCTTGGCGCCGAGTTTCTCCCCGAACGGCGGCAGCACCTGCGGGGCCGCGTCGACGAGCACGACTCGCGCCTTCTCCGAGGAGATGTGGGTGAAATCGTTCTTCAGCACCCGGTTGGACAGCTCAGCGATCTGGCCGGCCATCTCCACACCGGTCGGGCCGGCACCCACGACGACGAAGGTGAGCAGGTCGCCGATCGGCTCGCCGCGCGAGGCGGTCAGCTCGGCGATCTCGAAGGCACCGAAGATGCGGCCACGCAGCTCGAGCGCGTCGTCGATCGACTTCATGCCGGGGGCGAACTCGGCGAAGTGGTCGTTGCCGAAGTAGGACTGGCCGGCGCCGGCGGCGACGATCAGCGAGTCGTACTCGACGCTGATCTCCTGGTTGAGCATCTGCGCCGTGACCTTCTTGGCCTCGGCGTCGATCTCGGTCACCTCGCCGAGCAGCACCGTGGCGTTCTTCTGCCGGTGCAGGATGTCTCGGGTCGGCGGGGCGATCTCGCCCTGCGAGAGGATTCCGGTCGCCACCTGGTAGAGCAGCGGCTGGAACAGGTGATGGGTCGTCTTCGCGATCAAGGTCACCTCGACGTCGTCGCGGCCCTTGAACGCCTTCGCGGAGAAAAGACCCCCGAAGCCGGAACCGATGATGACGACCCGGTGCTTTGCCTGGTCCGCTGACATTGACTAATCCCCTACCTCAAACGAGATCTTTTGAACGTTCCACCTCATATTCTGAACCATTCCGGCGGATCTGTTCATTCCCGGGCGCGACTACTTCGTCACAGTTGCCGGGCGGCCGCCGAGTATGCGTTCCGACCGCGTGTCCGTCACCCCGTCGGAACCCCCTGACTTTAATCTGTGAGGGCGACCGGGACCTTGGGCCCTAGTGGTCCATGGCCCGGATCAGACACCTTCAAGTGCGGAAAATTCTTTCAACGAACACCACACAACGAGACCGTGTGTCCCGACCCGCGAGATCGGAGGAGGAGAACATGCCGTTGAGCCGGCCAGCTCTCCTGCTCCGCACCGGTTCCCGCGCCGTTCAGGACGCCCGCGTCTGGGTCCGAGCGGCCTGCGAGGAGATCGAGCGCACCGACCTCGTCGACTGCGCCGAGTACGGCGTCTCGGAGCTGGTCTCCAACGCGCTGTTCCACGGCACCGCCCCGGTCACGATCCGGATGCGCGGCACCGTCGACCACCCCCGCGTCGAGATCCGTGACGGTTCGACCGAGCCGCCCCTGCTGCCGGTCCCGCTCGCCCTCGACGACGAGGACGAGGTCCTGCTGACGGTCGGTCGCGGCCTCTCGATCGTGGCCAGCGTCTCGGAGGCGTGGGGCGCCGACATCGACGCGTCCGGCAAGACCGTCTGGTTCACCCCGGCGGCCGAGATCGACGAGGGGGACGGCGTCGAGGGCGTGATCACCGGGCCTGCCGGCGCACCCCCGCGACCCGAGCGCCTCGGCTCCGACGCGGTCGAGGTCAGCATCCTCGGCGTACCTCTCGCCCTCTACAAGGGCTTCCAGCATCACTTCCGGGAGCTGCGGCGCGAAGTACGCCTCCTCTCGCTCGCCCACGCCAACGACTACCCGCTCGCCGCCAGCCTCTCGGCCCTGTTCGGCTCGCTGGAGCGCCAGCTCCTCGACGGCCTCGGCCACGGCCAGCTCTCCGGGGTGATCGGGTCCAGCTCGGGCCGCGACCGGGAGACGGCGGACCTGCACGTACGCATGCCGCGGTCCGCGGCCGAGACGATGCGCCGCTTCCTCGACATGCTCGACCTCATCGACGAGTTCTGCCGCCAGGAGCGGCTGCTCGTCCTGGCCCGCTCGCCCGAGCAGGTCACTTTCCAGCGCTGGTTCCTCGGCGAATACCTCACCCAGGCCGCCGGCGGCCGCCCCACCAGGTGGAGCGCGGCGCACATGACCGGGCTTCGCTAACCCGTACGCTGTCCGCGTGCTGCGTGAGCATGGCGACCTGCTCGCCCCCATCGCTGCCGGCGGAGCGCTCGGCTCACTGGCCCGCTGGGGCCTCACCACGGTCCTCCCCCACGGCGGTCACTCCTGGCCATGGGCGACCTTCCTCACCAACGTCTCCGGCTGCCTGCTGCTGGGCGTGCTGATGGCGTTCGTCCTGGGCCCGTGGGCCACTGTCCCGTTCTGGGGTCGCTACCTGCGCCCGTTCCTCGGGGTCGGCGTGCTCGGCGGTTACACCACCTTCTCGGCCTACGAGCTCGAGACGTACGTCCTGACCGGGCACGCGCCCGCACTCGCGATGCTCTACCTGCTCGCCTCAGTGGCCGCCGGGATCGGCGCCGCCTGGCTCGGGCTGATGCTCGGCCGGGTGGCCGTGCTCGACAGCGGCCGCGAGGTCGTGGTCGACGGCATCGACCCTGACCTCGATCCTGATCCTGCGCCGGATCCGGGCCGAGGAGAGGAGCGATGACCGCGCTCCTGGTCCTGCTCGGCGGCGCGATCGGCGCTCCGGCGCGCTACCTGACCGACCTCTACGTCCGGGAGTGGACCGGCGCGGACTTCCCGTGGGGGACGATGGCGGTCAACGCCGTCGGTTCGCTCGTGCTCGGCCTGCTGGCCGGGGCGGCCGCGAGCGGCGTACTTCCCGTGTGGGTGCTCACCCTGGCCGGCACCGGCTTCTGCGGGGCCCTGACGACGTTCTCGACCTTCTCCTACGAGACCGTCCGCCTCGCCGAGAGCGGCCGGTGGCGATCAGCCGCGCTGAACGTCCTCGGCTCCCTCGCCGTCGGGACCGCCGCGGTCAGTCTCGGGTGGCTGGTCGGTTCGACCATCTAGGCCCAGCCGAGCTGGTGGAGCTTCTCGTCGTCGATGCCGAAGTGGTGGGCGATCTCGTGGACGACGGTGATGCGGATCTCGGCGGCCAGGTCGGTCTCGTCCACGCACATCTGCTGGAGAGGCTGGCGGAAGATGAAGATCCGGTCCGGCAGCGTGAGGCCGTAGAGGTCGTTGCGGTCGGTCAGCGCCACGCCGTCGTAGAGACCGAGGGTGTCTCGAGGCTCGCCCTCGGGCGGCCACTCCTCGACGAGCACGACGAGGTTGTGCACCTGAGCGGCGAGCTCATCCGGAATGGCGTCGAGCGCCTGCTCCACTAGTTCGTCGAAGCGCTCTGGGCTTATCTCAATCCCCACAGGGGACATTCTGCCGGGTGACAGGCTACGCCGCTCCCACCGACGTATTTTTCCGCAGATTTGCTCGAGCCTGGCGCTCAATGTCCCGCTGGTGGAGCTCTCCGTTGCGCGGTCGGCCACGGGTGCGCTTGCGCGCGACGACGATCCCCTCGTAGAAGACCTCACCACCCCACACGCCGTGCGGCTCCTGCCGGGCGATCGCGCCCTGCAGACAGGAGCGCTGAAGCGGACACGTACGACACAGCTCCTTGGCGCGGTCCGCATCCGTGCTGGTCGCGGCGAACCACAGGTCGCCGTCCTCGATCGCGCACGGCAGCTCGCTCCAGTGCACGCCGGTCGTCTCTCTTGCCGTCGCCACAGGCGAACCAGTCATCACAGCCCCATCCCCTCGCTGATCCCCGTCGTCAGGGATACCCACAGAAGAGGGTGGTCTGATGGCCTGTCAGTTTTCTGTCAATAGGTAGGTGCTTGGAGCCGCCACGCAGAGTTGAGCTGTCATCTACATCAGGGGATTCCACAACATCGCGACCCTGCTGGTACAAACTGTCCACACTAGGGGGAGGAAGGGCTAGGGTTTGCGAACATGCGCTCAATGAAAAGGGCCTCGGCGTCCATCACCGTGGGCCACCGACCGGTGGAGGATTTCCACCGACGGATGGCGCATGATCCCAACAGCCGGGCCATCGCTTCGGAGACCCGCGACTGGCTTCTGGTGAAGTCCCTGCTGCAGCCCGGTGAGGTCCAGTGGGCCCGGGTCGCGGTCAAGTTCCCCCACGAGGGGAATGCCTCGGGTCACGCCTTCCTGACCGACCGCCGGGTGATGTTCGAGTTCCACGAGCGCGTCTTCTCCGTCAACCTGGCCGTCCTCACCTTCATCGGCGTTCCTCCCCCGCCCAGCCTGGGCGACTTCATCATCGAGGCGCTGGTCCCCGGATCGTCCTACTCGACGACGATGAAGATCCGGGACAAGGACGCCTTCCACGACTTCTTCCCGACCCTCGACTACGCCGCGCGAGCCGCCGGCGCGCAGGTGAACGTCGACGCCAGCTGGGGCGGTGAGTACGGCACCGGCACCCCCTACGGCCAGACCGCGCCGCCCAACAACTACGGCGTCGCGCCGGCCCCGGGCTCCTACCCGAACCCGGGCTCCTACCCGAACACCGGTTCCTACTACCCCAACCAGGGCGCGTACGGCACCAACACCGGTTCCTACGGCCAGGCGCCGAACACGGGTGCCCAGCGCACCGTCGGCAACGGCCCGTACGTTGGCCAGCAGGGAGCTCAGCAGCGTGCCCGCGAGGAGGCCGCGATGATCGAGGCCAACCTCGCCCACGCGCTCCCCGCCTTCCTGCACGAGGGCGAGTCGATCCTCGCCGGGGCCGACATGATCCAGAACATGACCGACGTCGAGATGAAGGTGATGGCCACCGAGTCACGCCTGATCGTCGTCGAGGGCAACATCCTGTGGGCCTCCCCGCTGGAGCACACCCACGTCATCTACGCCGGTGGCGAGCGCAGCCACCTGCGCCTGCTGGCCGATCGGGTCACCGAGACCATGGCGCTGACCCCGGGACCGCCGACGGCCAACCCGTCGGACCGGCGCCGCCTCGTGCTTCGTACGCTGCGCGACGCCGCTGCCGGCGAGCAGCTGCACAACCACCTGACCACCAACGGTGGCCAAGTCTTCGACGCCTGGCCCGAGTAGTCGGTCGCGGCGTACGAGATCTGCTTCTACATACGACGAGAGCCCCAGCCGATCGGCTGGGGCTCTCGTGCGTGAAGCGGGGTATCAGTCCTGCGGGTTGAAGAACAGGCCGAGTGCGACCGCCCAGACGAGGTGCCACAGGTAGACACCCAGGACGGTGCCCCATCCGAGGTTGATCGAGAAGAAGCCCGGGTCGACGCCGATGACGTCCTCCGGGTGCAGGGCCGGGATCCACCAACCGCAGGAGGCGGTGGCGAGGAACATGCCCATGCCGAGCGAACGCGCGAGGTTGCTCGAGGTGGTGTGGGTCTTGCCGAGCCACGGGAAGATCACCAGAGCGTAGGCGAGCGCGAAGACCATGCCGTTGAAGTAGTGGAAGCCCATACCGGCGAACCACTGCGAGACGGCGAAGCCGGCCTCGTTGGCGGTGGCGTTCGGGGTCAGGATGACGCCGTTGAAGAACGCGAAGTCCAGCGGGCCCTCCATGATGCCGAGGCCGTAGATCCAGTAGCCGAACATCGTGGCGAGCTGGGTGGCACCGAAGCCGGCAACGAGCGCGCCGATGAGGCGGTTGTTGTTGACGAACTGCGGCCAGTGCGTTCCGGTGGTCTGCGCCATCACGGCCGGCTGCTGGATCGCCGGCTCCTGGTACTGAGGCTGGGCCTGTGACTGCTGCGGACGCTGGTCCCAACCAAGGGCGGGGGGCTGCTGCTGCGCGGGGGCCGGGGTGCGGTAGGCACCGTTCGTCTGCATCCGTGACGCAAGCTCGTCCGCACTCGCCGCATGGGGCGGCCGATGCGGGTAGTACGACGACATGGTGGTGTTGCCTCCTGAATACCGAACGTCTTAGTCGTTCCCCCGTGCCCTGCCGAATTGCGACGTCGACACAAGCGGCAGAATCCTCTCACGAGAGGACAGCAGCCCGCACGTTACCGCCAAATCGGCTTATATCCCACAGGGACGAACGGCCCGAACCGGGGGTGAGATCGAGGGATCTCTGGCCCGAGACTCCTGCCGAAGCAGGACGACCACCCTCCCACGCTCGACGCCCCCTGCGCTCGCCACACCCCGGCGTGTCCCCCGCTCCGGGAACAACACCCGACCCACAAGTCACACCGGAGGAAACAAGCCTCTCCAGCCACACCTGCCAGAGCGAGAACGCCGCCAAACAGCCGCAACAAAGCGCACGACCCCCACAGAGCGAACGATCCCCCCAGAAACCTAAGGGGGTGCGGGGGATATCCCCCGCCGCGGCCGGAGGCCGCCATGTAAATCGAGAAACGACGTGGGCTGCTTTGCAGCCACACGTCGTCTTCGTTTCGAGCGACCCTGACGAGACTTGAACTCGCGACCTCCGCCGTGACAGGGCGGCGCGCTAACCAACTGCGCTACAGGGCCTTGTTTGTTTCCGCTGTGTGCGGCAACGGGAAAAACATAGCCCATGGGTGAGGGGGATTCACAATCGGGGAGGGGTCCTACTCCTCGAAGGGCTCCTCGCCCTTGGGTTCCTCGTCGGTGAGGCCCGCCACGAGCCGGTTCTTGACCATGTAGGCCATGGCCCGTTCGGCCGCACGGGCCTTGCGCCGGAGGGCCTCGACACCCGGCGCCTTCTCGTCGCTGTAGGCCGCGAGCCGGGCGACCTCGCGCCCGGTCTGACGCTGGATCTCGGACATCGCGAGCCAGACGCCAAGGTCCTGCTCGAGGCCTTCGCGGGAGCGCAGGATCGCGGCGGTGAGGAGCTGGATGACGGTGACCTCGACGTCCTCGGCGGTGGACGAGCTGGAGACGAGGGTGGCGGCGATCGTGCCGGCGCCGGTGGTGGTGATCGCACCGGCGGTGACGAGTCCGCCGACCATCCCGCCCGGACCGAAGGCGGAGAGCGCGCCGATGATCGCCGCTCCCCCGGCGAGCCCGGCGGGGGCGGCGAGGGCGAGCCCGATCGGTCCGGCGACCAGAACGGCCGCGCCGATCCCGATGCCGACCCACAGCTTCCACTGGTCGACCGGGTAGACGGCCTTCGAGGCGGACTGCATCGCGATGTGCAGGTTCTCCCCGAGCCCGCCCCCGAGCCCCATCCATACGGTCAGATCGTGGAATGCCTGACGGCGTACGTCGTCGGGGACGTCGATCTCGTAGGGCCGCACCGGGTTGGCGGTCGCCAGCGCCACCAGCGCGAGGACGGCCTCTTCTTTGGATAGCTGGGTCAGCGGCTTGGGCCGGGGCAGGTCCCGGTCGCTGGGTCCCTCCGGAATCAGCCCTGTCGGCGAGACGCGCAGGTCGAGGAGCTGTTGGGGGATGCGTACGCCGTCGTTGCGGTAGTTCTCGAGCAGTCGCTCCAGGACCTCGTGCTGGACGACGCGCAGCGCGGCGCCGAAGCGCTCCTGGGTGGCGCCCTTGAGGTGGTCGCGCAGGAACTGGGCGTAGGCGAGCCACAGCGCCAGGCGCACCTCGAGCGAGTTCAGGGCGACGTCGGGGGTGCCCTCGACGATCGCGAGCTCCTTGGTGAGGGAGCCGAACAGGCCGCGCCCGATCGCGGTGGCGACCGGCTTGGAGCGGAGGTAGGTGGTGGTGCGGTGGTCGAGGCCGAGCCCGACCTGGAGGTCGAGCGCCCAGGGGAAGTGGCGCCAGATGCCGCGGAGGCCGGTCACCGCGTCGCCGTTGCTCCATACGTTGACCCACCAGCCGACGTGGTCGACCGGCGCCTTCATCTCCAGGCGGTCGGAGTCCTCGTGGAGGTTCGGGTGGGCGGCCGGGCTGCCGATCGTCACCAGCCCGGTGACCGTCAGCTTCGGCGGGAGCCGGCGTAGCAGGTCGATCGCGATGATCGAGCCGAGACTGTGGCCGACGATGACGATCTCCCCCTCCTCGGGAAGCTCCTCGAGGACCATCCGCAGCGTCCGTGCCCGGATGCCTGGCTTGGTCACGTAGTTGTGGGCCTGGCGGAGCACGCGCAGCACGATCGGCGCCAGCGAGTCGGTGACGCCGACCGGCGAGGCGGGCACGGGCTCGCCGAGGATGGACTCGAGCTCGGCGGTCGCGCGCTCGACCCGGCGGCGTACGTCCCGCTGGTCGGCGGCGCTCAACCTCGGCGCGGTGACCGGCGGGATCTTGATGGTCTTGTCGCCGTCGTCGGTGCGGAGGACGTCGGGATACTTCGGCGCGATCACCTCGACCTCGTCGAGCCCCGGGTAGCCGGCAGCCCGCAGCGAGCTGTCCAGCGCGCGGCGCCAGGCGTCGCGGGGATCGCCGTTGCCGACGCCGTGAAGGTAGAGGAGCGAGACCACCTCTCGATTCTCCCCCATGCCGGGCGCAGAACCCGTCAGTCGGCGTCCAAGCCCTGCTCGATGGCGTAGCGGGTGAGCTCGACTCGGTTGTGCATCTGGAGCTTGCGCAGGGTGTTCTGTACGTGGTTCTGGACCGTGCGATGGGAGAGCACGAGGCGGTCGGCGATCTGGCGGTAGCTCAGGCCCTTGGCGACGAGCTTGAGGATCTCGGTCTCACGGTCGGTGAGCATGGGCTTGTCGCCACGCACCTCGGTGGCGGCGCTGTGCTGGAACTCGCCCAGGACCAGACCGGCGAGGCCAGGGGTGAAGACCGGGTCGCCGGCCGCGACGCGGCGTACGGCCTCCAGGAGCTCGTCGCGGGAGGCGGACTTGACCAGGTAGCCGGTCGCGCCGGCCTTGACCGCGGCGAGCACGTCGTTCTGCTCGCCCGAGGCGGAGAGGATGAGGACCTTGGCCACCGGGTGCAGCGCGATGATCTCGGTGGTGACCTGAACACCGTCGGGCTCGGGGATGTGCAGGTCGAGCACGACCACCTCCGGCCGGGTCGCGGCGAACCGGGTGATCGCCTCACGGCCGGTGCTGGCGGTGGCGACGACCTCGAAGCCCGCGCCAGTCAGGTCGCGCTCGACCGCGTCGCGCCACATCGGGTGGTCGTCGACGACCATCACTCTGCTCATGCCTGCACTCCTGTTCGGGGGACCGTGAGCTCCCACTCGGTCCCGGTTGCTCCGGTGATCAGTTCTGCCTTGCCGCCGAGGTCCTCGATCCGGCCACGGATCGACTCGCTGATGCCGAGCCTGCCCTGTGCCCCGGCCTCGACGACCCGGCCGTTCGCGATGCCAGGCCCGTCGTCACGCACCGAGACCTCGACGTGGTCGGGGAAGGCCTGAAGGAGCACCCAGGCGCGAGCGTCCTCACCGACGTGGCGGCGTACGTTGTCCAGGGCCGCGCGGGTCGCGGCGACGATCTCCTCGGCCGAGCGCGCGGGCATCTCGACGGCGGTCGCGGGTCCGGCCACGGTCACGGTGCCGGTCTCGAGCTCGGCGAGAGCGGCGGCCAGGTCGATCATCCCGAGCGCGGGTCCCCGGCCGGGCTGCTCGCCACGGATCAGCGCCCGCAGCTCCCGCTCCTGCTCCCCCGCCAGCCTGCCGAGCTCGGCGGCGTCACCACCCAGCTCGCCACCGCGGCGCTGGACCAGCGCGAGGACCTGGAGCACGCCGTCGTGGACCGCCCGGGCGAGCCGTGCCCGCTCCTCGGCCCGGGCCGCGGCGCGCTCGGCCTCGTCCCGTTCCTGCGCCATCCGCTGGACCGACTCGCACATGTAGCCGACCACCGGGCCCCCGATGACCAGCAGGAACGCATTGCCGTAGATCGACTGGTCGATCTCCTGACGCAGCCCAAGGTCGACGGCCGCCAGCGCCAGCCCGGCCAGCAGGCCGCCGATCCAGCGGTAGTGGATCGCGCAGGCGAGCAGCGCGCCGCTCACCCAGAACCCCGGCACGCTCGCCTGGAATCCCGGCCCCTTCACCAGCGGGGTCACGAGCAGGAGTCCGAGCGCGATCGCCAGGTCGGCGCCGACGAGCACCGCGGTGCGGCGGGCGGGTGCTGCGTACGCCCAGAGGGCGAAGGCGGTCCAACCCACCATGACCAGCGCGCAGACCAGCGCGGCCGCGGGCGGGTCGAAGTTGGCGGCCCGGTAGATGGTCAGCCCGAGCGCGTTGATGAGCACGACCACGCGCAACACCGCCAGAGCCCGGAAGAGCCGGTTCTCGACCTCGATCGCCGCTGGCGACGTCCACGCACTCACAGTCGGAAGTGTCGCATCCGCGCGACCCCGTGCGTCCTGGATATGAGTATCCGTGCGGATGCCGGCCGGGCTGTCGCCCGGCGAGACTCGAGACATGGAAAGACTGTGTACCCCCTACCGGATTCGAACCGGCGCTACCGCCGTGAAAGGGCGGGGTCCTGGGCCGCTAGACGAAGGGGGCCTGCCGGGACATCCTAGAGGCCTGCGTCCGAGGCCGCCAAAGCGAGGCCGTACGTCCGTGTTCGGGTCCCGATTCGGAACGTCGCGGGCGCTTCCGGTAATGTTTCACCTCGCTTGGGCAGGTAGCTCAGTTGGTACGAGCGATCGCCTGAAAAGTGATAGGTCGGCGGTTCGACCCCGCCCCTGCCCACAAGCAACAACCGGCTTCGACCTGCAGTTATGGGTCGAAGCCGGTTGTCATTCTGGATCAAGTCTCAGCGCACACCCTGCGTTTCCCGCACGCGCTTCGGCGGATCTACGCAAGGATGGTTGGCTGTGAAGTACGCCGATCCTGGTCGCTGCCCCGACTGCCGGGAGGCTTTCGAGCCCGGCACCAGCCCCTGCCCGCACTGCGGGCTGCCGCTGGAGAACGCCGTCGCGCAAGAGCTCTACGGCACCCTGCTGCGGGCCGACGTACTCATGACCCGGTTGCGGTCGATCCGGGAGGAGGCGAGCCGGGCCGCGCGGGCGACCCCGCCGCCCGCTCCCCTGCTGGTCGGCGCGCCGCCCGCGGCGCCGCCGCCGCACATCCAGCCCGAGCCCGAGGCCGCGCCGCTCGCGGCCCCGGCCCCGGCCGCGACTGCCATGGCCGGACCGGCGCCGTTCCCCGGCGCTCCGGTCGCCCGGCGGGCGCCGATCACGGTGCCGCTGATCCTGGTCGGCGTCGGCGTGCTCTTCCTGCTGGTCGCGGGCGTCGTCTTCCTCGCGGTCGCCTGGGCGACGATGGGCGTCGGCGGCCGCACCACGATGCTGGTCGTCTTCACCGCGCTCTTCACGATCGGTGGCGCGGTGCTGATGCATCTCGAGCTACGTGCCGGCACCGAAGGCGTATGGACACTCGCGCTGGGACTGCTCGCCCTGGACATAGCCGGGATGAAGTACGCCGGTTGGCTCGATGGAGTGGACTGGGACCGTGGCTTCCTGGTCATCGTCGGCTTGGTCGTCTTCCTGGCCGGCCTCGCGATGTCCCTGATCGGCGCGCGCAGCGAGAAGCTGACCGCGGTGATCGGGCCACAGGTGGCGGCCGCCGCCGGCGTACTCACCGCCCTGATCGGCCTCGAGCTCATCTCCGACCTCATCTGGTTCCCGCTGGTCGCGGCGGTCATCGCCCTGGTCGTGGTGATCGTGGCGAGCAAGACCGACCTGCAGGCGCTGACCCTCGGCTCGATGGTCGTGATGGCGGGCTTCTGGCTGATGCTGCTCGTCCGCGGCCTGGCCGATCCCGCGCTGACCGGTTCCGAGCTGCTGCGAGGCGGCACCCTGCCCCTGCTGCTCGGCGCCGCCGCGGTGCTGACGGTCGTCGCGCTGCTGTTCCCGCTGCCCAAGGACGCGAAGGTCGCGATGGTCGGGGTGTCCCTCCTGATCGCCGCCTACACCTTCACCCAGCCCGCCCTCGATGACGGCGCGGTCACCCTGACGGTCGTGGCCGTGGTGGTCACCCTGGTCGCCGCCGGCGCCCTCATGACACTCCCCCGGCCCTGGCGCTGGGCCGCCACCGCGCTGACGCCGTACGCCGTGGGCCTCGGCATCACCGTCCTCATCCTGACGGTCTCGGCCGCCGTCCGGCTCGCGGCCGTGCCCTGGACCGAGTCCGCGTTCTCCCCCGTCACCGGTCCGGAGCCGTTGCTGCCCGGCTGGCTGACGCTGCCGTCGCTGCTCGCGATCCTCGCCCTCGGCACCGCCTGGCTCTACCGATTCAACCCGCCCGCGTTCCGCACCTACCGCCCCACGGTCGGCTGGATCACCTTCTCCGGCGGCGTCTCCGGCTTCGCGATCACGGCGGCCTGCTACGGCGCCCCGCTGCTGTTCCCGGCGCTGCTGCTGCTCGGTGTCGCCGTCGCGCTGGCCTGGTGGGCGGAGCGGTGGCCGCGGCTTCTCGCCGCCGGCATCTTCGGGCTGGTCGCGCTGGCCGCCGCGCTGCCCAGCGACCTGCTCACCGTGGTCGTCGCGCTCGCGCTGGCGGCGGTGGCTGCGTACGCGGGTCAGGGTCTGCTTGGCCCCGACCGCGAGGTCGTCGCCAGCTACTCGGTCACGACGCTCACCCTCGGCCTGTGGTCGCTCGCGCCGCTGATCGACGTGGAGCGCCAGTGGGCCGCGTGCGTGATCGTGACGGTCCTCGGCCTGATCACGCTCTTCCGCTTCCGGGGATCGGGCTGGTGGGCGGCCGTGGCCTGTGCCGCGATCTCGATCGGCATCGGCGCGGTCGACGTCACCTGGGCGGCGGTCATGCTGAGCATCGCCACCGTCCTCGCCGCCGCCATCGGCCTGCACCACCGCCAGCCTGCCGCCCTGGCGGTGGCGGGAACCGTCGGGCTCGGCGCCGCCACCGCCGCGGTCCTCTCTAACGACGTGCTCGCGCTGGCCGTGACCGTCATCCTCACCGCCCTCGCCCTCATCGTCGACCGTGTCCAGTCCGGCACGACCAGAGAGGTCGCGACCGCCTACTGGATCCTCGCCCTGACCGCCGCCGTCTGGCAGGCGGCACGGCTGGCCGACATCGAACGCCCCTACACCGCCGTCGTGGTCGTCGTCGCGATGGGCGTCATCGTGCTCGTACGCCGCAGCCCCGCCATCGAGGCCGCGGCCGCCACCGGTGCCGCGGTGTCGATCGGCCTGGGTTCCTTCAGCGAAGACGGAGCGCTCGACACCGACTGGCTGGCGATCCTGCTGCTGATCGCCGGTGTCATGTGCATCGCGACGATCCTGCGCCACGAGCCCCAGCAGTCCGGACCTCGACTGACGGTCGCCGGTCTGCTCGGCCTGGGATCGCTCGGCGCCGCCTTCAGCAACGAGCTGCTCGCACTCGTGGTGGCCGGGGTGCTCACCGCCGCGGCGGTCGCCGTCGACCGGCTCACCCAGGAGCTGCAGACCAAGGCCGTCACCGCGCCCTACTGGATCATCACGCTGACCGCGTTCTGCTGGATGTTCGCCAACCTCAACGACATCCCCAAGCCGTACGCCGCAGCCGGGATCATCGTCATTCTGACCGTCGTCACCATCTTCCGGCTGCTGCCCTCCGCCGAGATCACCGCGGCGGTCGCCGCGGTCGTCACGATCGTCGTCGGCACGGTCACCCTCGGTCCCGAGATCGTCCTGACCCCGGACGGGCCGACCGCGGTCGGATCGCGCGGAGTAGATCTCCCCTGGCTGAGCATCCTGTTGACGCTCGCCGGCGCCGCGGTCTCCGCGCACGCGATCGCCCACCACGAGCGACGCTGGCTGGGTTGGGCCGGCGCCAGCCTGGCCACCATCGCGCTGTGGATCCGGCTGGCCGACACCTCGGCCACGACCTGGGAGTACTACACCCTGCCGCCCGCGATCGCGCTGGTCGTCTACGGCGTGGTCAAGCTCCGCCTCGACCGGGAGGTCGCCTCGCTGCCGGTGCTCGGGCCGGGTGTCTTCCTCGCGCTCATCCCGTCCGTCCCAGCAGCCCTCCAGGATCCGGTCTCGATGCGGACCGCCCTGCTCGGCATCGCCTGCCTGGTCTTCATCCTCGGCGGCGCCTGGCTGCGCTGGGCAGCACCGCTGGTCGGTGGCGCCCTGGTCGCCTCGGTCCTCGCCCTGGCGCAGATGCCGTCGGCGCAGACGCTGCAGCAGTGGTGGGTGCTCGGTGCGGCCGGACTCCTGCTGCTCTTCCTCGGCATCACCTGGGAGGCACGTCTCCACGACCTGCGCCGGGCCACCGCGTATGTGCGGGGGCTGCGTTAGGCCTGTGCCCACGCGCCCGGAAGACTGGAGCCGATGTTCCCCGAATTCAAGATCGTACGTCGCCAGCGCCCCGTCACGATCGCGGTCGAGTCCAGCACCTTCTCCCGGCCCGCGGCCAACGCCGCGATAGAGGCCGCCTGCGACGGCCAGGTCTCGCTGAGCTTCACCTCGGATGGGGATGTGCTCACCGGGAGGTACGACGGGCGGCGGGTGTGGCTTGAGGTGACGACCGGGTCGCGGCGTACGACTCACGCGAGCCGGCGCCACGGCAGGGCCGGACGTGGGGTCGGCCGGTTCGCCCTGACGCTGACCGGGACGATGCTGACCGCGCTGACCTGGGAGACGACCGGAGCGAGGTCGAGCGGCGAGCTTGCTCGTCCGCTCGCGCCGAGCGAGGGAGTAACCGCGCGAAGCGCGGAGGACGGCGCGTGGGTGGCCAGAGCTCGGGTCGATCTCACCGAGGTCGGGATCGAGCCGCGTGACGAGTCGTGGCTCCGCGGCCTGACCACGGACCACGAGGGCTCGGCCGAGGAGGTCCGCACCGGCGCCTTCGGGCAGCTCGGCCTGCGCGACATCCGGGTGGTGACGTACGCCGACGGCTCGCCGTTCCGCGAGGACGACGGCACCCTGCTGCTCACCGCCACCAGCGCCGGGCCGGGCTTCTTCCCCACGGCGCACACCTCGGTGTGGGCGCTGGACCCGGTGACGTACGACCTCGTCCATCGCGGCGCGCTCTACTTCCGCCGGGACGGCTTGGTCTACGGCGACCACGCGACCCACCTCGTGCGCGACGGCGACGAGTGGCTGGTCACGACGAGCACGTGGGGCGGCTTCAAGGCGCCCGACAAGACCGACCCCAGCAAGCCGTGGAGCCCGGTCGGGGTCACGATCGCCCACTCACGCGCGGATCTGACCCGGGGAGAGCACGTCCTCGACTCGACCCCGCTCGAGCTGCCGACGGACGGGCTCGCGTCCGTCGGCGTCTGGGATCCCCACGTCCTACGCCGCGACGGCGAGTGGCTGGTCGGCTACGTCAGCGCCAGGAAGTACTTCGACTTCCATACCGTGCTCGCCAGCGGACCGAGTCTGGACGCGCTCAGCCTGCGGGCAGCGCGAACCGACCGGACAGCCACCGAGGGCACCACGCTTGTCCCGCTGGGCGGCACAGTCGTCGTCGGCGCCAGCGACGGACGCGACAACCCGCGTCGCGTCCGTGCTCGCTACCCGATCTTCGACCTGGACCTCAACGAGGTCGCAGAGCTCCGATCGGCGTACGTCACGAACCTTCCGTGGCCCACTCTGATCCCGGTGGGGGACGAGTGGTTGCACGTCGCCTTCGACGGCACGCCTCACGGCGGCCGGCTACCCGGCTACGGCACTCACGGGGAGGTAGTGATCAGCCGATCAGTCTGAGGGGATGTCGACCAGGACGTTGCCGCCGTTGGCCGACAAGCCCTAGTCGCGCGAGGATCCCGCGTCGTAATCCGACCAGTCGTCGTAGTCGTCCGGCTTCGGATCGGACTTCTGACTGGTGTCTTCATCACCATGAAGTTCGCGCGCAAGGGCCCCGAAGTCCGTCTCATAGGTCCGGTACTTCAGGTCGCGTGCGACCTTCGTCTGCTTGGCTTTCGCTCGGCCGCGCCCCATAGGGTCCAGCCCCCTCGTCGCACTTGGCCGGGATAGTCCCGGGCTGTTCACAGGTTTCTCGTAGGGATAACGCTACCGGTTCATGCCAAGAATCCGCACGCCGGGGTGTCGAAAATCCGTTCGCTAGGAGCGAATGTTACTGAGGTCACACGAATCTGAGCCTGATGACTCGTCATTCGCCGTTCACCCTGACGACAGATTGAGGGGCCAGACGGTTGTCTCGCTGCGCATAGCCTCCCTTCCGATTCTTGGGAGACCTGACAACAACGCGTCTTGAACGGAAATGCAGTGACCGAACTGAGCGACATCCAGACCGACACCGCCTGTCCCTCGTGCAGCGACGAGGCAGCGCCCGCCGTCACCGACGGCCGGCGCTCCATGTTGTCCCTGCTTCCCATGGCCGGACACACGCGCGGCAAGCGCAGCGCGGTGACTTGCGCCCTCAAGTGCGACAGCGCTTGCGCCAAGCCCGCGCCCAACACCTCCGACAACGGCTACTTCCGTGACATCGCCGGCAAGGCGCTCAGCCGCCGCCACGCGCTCGGCCTCGCCGGTGCGGGCGCTGTTGCTCTCGCGGTCGGCAGCAGCGGCCTGGCGGCCGCCGCCAGCCCCGTCCAGGCGGGTCTCGCCGCCGGCCGCGGCCACGGCGGGCGTACGAACCTGCCGTTCAAGGCGATCACGCCGGTCGCTGCCACCGAGGACACCTTCGTGGTGCCGCAGGGCTACACCTGGGAGCCGATCATCCGCTGGGGCGACCCGATCCTGCCCGGCGGCGTTCCGTTCGACGTCAACAGCCAGACCGCCGAGAAGCAGGCGCTCGCCTGGGGCTACAACAACGACTACACCGACGTCATCGTGACCAACAAGGCCGGCACCAAGGGCCTGCTGTGCTGCAACCACGAGTACGTCAACGCCGACATCATGTTCCCGCCGGACCTCGACGCCACCGAGCAGCTCAAGATCGCGATGGCCGCCCACGGTTTCGGGATCGTCGAGCTCGAGCGCTCCGCGCCGGGCAAGAAGTGGAACTACGTGCCGTCGGCTCCGAGGAACCGTCGCATCACGGCCTCGACCCCGTTCGAGTTCACCGGTCCCGCGGCCGGCAGCGACCTGCTCAAGACCGCGGCCGACCCGACCGGCACCGTCGCGCTGGGCACCATCGGCAACTGCGCCGGCGGCACCACGCCCTGGGGCACGATCCTGTCGGGCGAGGAGAACTTCAACGGCTACTTCCGGGCCACCGGCACCTCGGCGGCGGAGAAGCGCTACGGCCTGACCGATGCTGCCTCGACGTACGGCTGGGAGGCCATCGAGCCGCGCTTCGACGCGCGCTCGGCCGACTACGCCAACGAGCCGAACCGGTTCGGCTACATCGTCGAGATCGACCCGACCGACCCGACCTCGACCCCGCGCAAGCACACCATGCTCGGCCGCCTCAAGCACGAGGGCGCGAACATCGTCATCGCCGACAACGGTCACGTGGTGGCCTACACCGGCGACGACGAGCGGTTCGACTACCTCTACAAGTTCGTCTCCAAGGGCCGCTACGACAAGAACAACCGTCGTAAGAACCTCGATCTCCTCACCGAGGGCAGCCTCTACGTCGCCCGCTTCCACGGTGACTCCCCGGCCACCGAGATCGACGGCACCGGCAAGCTGCCCAGCGACGGCAAGTTCGACGGCTACGGCCAGTGGATCCCGCTCGTGGTCAACGGCCGCAGCAAGGTCTCCGGGATGAGCGTCGAGGAGGTCCTCGTCCACACGCGCCTGGCCGCCGACAAGGCCGGCGCCACCAAGATGGACCGCTGCGAGGACGTCGAGCCCTCGCCGAAGACCGGCAAGGTGTACGTCGCCTGCACCAACAACTCCCAGCGCGGCACCACCGGCAAGGCCGGCGTGGACGAGGCCAACCCGCGCAACTCCAACCGCGACGGCCACGTCATCGAGATCACCGAGGACGACGGCGACCACACCTCGCGCGTCTTCCGGTGGAACCTCATGATCGTCGCCGGCGACCCGGCCACCAACGCGTCCACCTACTTCGCGGGCTACCCGAAGGACAAGGTCTCGCCGATCTCCTGCCCGGACAACCTGGCCTTCGACTCCGAAGGCAACCTCTGGATCTCCACCGACGGCCAGCCGAGCTCGATCCAGAAGCTCGACGGGCTGTTCAAGGTTCCGCTGGAGGGTCGCGAGCGCGGCCACGTCCAGCAGTTCCTCGCGGTGCCTCGCGACGCCGAGACCTGCGGCCCGGTCATCCACGACCGCGACGGTTCGGTCTTCGTCGCCGTCCAGCACCCGGGCGAGGAGGGGACCTGGGACGCGCCGAACTCCCGCTTCCCCGACTACGTCGAGGGCACCGCCGGTGAGGGCGAGTTCGCTGGCCCGCGGCCGTCTGTCGTGCAGGTGCTCAAGGCCTGAGAACATCGAAAGGGCGCCGGAGCGATCGCTCCGGCGCCCTTTCGGCTGTCGGGTCGCTCAGGCAGTCCAGCCCGCGTACGCCCCGGTGAGCTCGACCTTGCCGCCGGGGGTGGCGGTGACCTCACCGGCGGCCCAGGCGCGGATGTCGTAGCCAGCGAGGATGCGTACGGCCTCGTCGACGTCCTCGGGGTCGATCAGCGCGACCATGCCGACGCCGCAGTTGAGGGTCATCTCCAGGTCCTGCAGGGCCACGGAGCCGGTGCGGCGGACGAGGTCGAAGACGGGCGCCGGGGTCCAGGTGGTGCGGTCGATGCGCGCGGAGAGCTCCGGCGGCATGACCCGCTCCAGGTTGGCGGCGAGGCCGCCCCCGGTGACGTGGGACATGGCGTGGGTCCGGGTGCCACGGGCCAGGTCCAGACACGCCTTGGCGTAGACGCGGGTCGGGGTGAGGAGCTCCTCGCCGAGCGTACGGCCGAACTCGGCGACCTCCGCGTCGAGCGTGTAGGCGCCGGAGTTGAGCAGCACGTGGCGGACCAGGGAGAAGCCGTTGGAGTGCAGGCCGGAGGCCTCCATGGCGAGGACGACATCGCCCGCCTTGACCAGGTTCGCACCGAGCAGGTTGTCGGCCTCGACGACGCCCGTGGCCGCGCCGGCCACGTCGTACTCGTCGGCCCCGAGCAGCCCCGGGTGCTCCGCGGTCTCGCCACCGACCAGCGCACAGCCGGCCTCGACACAGGCCTCCGCGATGCCCTTGACGATGGCCGCGACCCGCTCCGGGATGACCTTTCCGGTGGCGATGTAGTCGGTCATGAACAGCGGCTCGGCGCCGCAGACGACCAGGTCGTCGACGACCATGCCGACCAGGTCGAACCCGATCGTGTCGTGCTTGTCCAGCGCCTGCGCGATCGCGACCTTGGTGCCGACACCGTCGGTGGAGGTGGCCAGCAGCGGGCGCTCGTACGCCTTCAGGGCACTCGCGTCGAAGAGACCCGCGAACCCGCCGACCCCGCCGAGAACCTCGGGGCGCCGGGACTTCTCGATCCAGACCTTCATCAGATCCACGGCGCGGTCGCCGGCGTGGATGTCGACACCTGCTGCGGCGTACGCGTTCTGGCTCTGGCTCACTGGTGGATCTCCGATCACGGGTTGTTCAGGACCGGAAGGGCCTTGCCCTCGGTCGGGGACTGCAGCGAGACCTCGAGGAGGTGCTTGCCGAGCATGCTCTCGTCGGGCAGCTCTACGGGGTATTCGCCGGTGAAGCAGGCCGTGCAGAGCGCGGTGCGCTCCTGGCGGGTCGCCGAGATCATCCCGTCGAGGGAGATGTATCCGAGCGAGTCCGCACCGACCGAAGCGGCGATCTCGTCGACGGAGAGACCGTTGGCGATCAGCTCGGCGCGGGTGGCGAAGTCGATGCCGTAGAAGCACGGCCACTTGACGGGCGGCGACGAGATCCGCACGTGGACCTCCAGGGCGCCTGCCTCGCGCAGCATCCGCACCTGGGCACGCTGGGTGTTGCCGCGCACGATCGAGTCGTCGACCACGACGACCTTCTTGCCGCGCACCATGTGCTCGAGCACGTTCAGCTTGAGCCGGATGCCGAGCTGGCGCAGGGTCTGGGAGGGCTGGATGAAGGTGCGCCCCACGTAGCCGTTCTTCACGAACGCCTGGCCGAAGGGCAGGCCGCTCTCCAGCGCGTAGCCGGTCGCGGCGGGGATGCCGGACTCGGGCACCGGGATGACCAGATCGGCGTCGACCGGGAACTCGCGAGCCAGCTCGCGGCCCATCTCGACGCGAGACTCGTGGACGTTGCGGCCGGCGATGTTGGCGTCGGGGCGGGCCAGGTAGACGTACTCGAAGACGCAGCCCTTGCGGTCCGCCTCGGCGAACCGCACCGAGCGCAGGCCGGACTCGTCGATGATGATCATCTCGCCCGGCTCGACCTCGCGGACCACGCTCGCGCCGACGGTGGCCAGCGCGGCGTCCTCGGACGCGATCACCCAGCCTCGGTCGAGGCGACCGAGCACGAGCGGGCGGATGCCCTGCGGGTCACGCGCGGCGAACAGGGTGTCCTCGTTCATCCACACCAGTGAGAAGGCGCCGTTGATCGTCGGCAGCACCTCCAGCGCGCGCGCCTCCAGCGAGGAGTCGGGGTGGAAGGCGAGCAGCTCGGTGAGCAGCGAGGTGTCGTTGGTCGAGACCGGGGCGTGGCGGCCCTCGGAGTGCTCGGGCAGCGCCTCGACGGCCGAGCGCATCTCGGCGACGTTGATCAGGTTGCCGTTGTGGCCGAGGGCGACGGAGCCGTCGGGCGTCGGCTTGAAGATCGGCTGCGCGTTCTCCCACACCGAGGCGCCGGTGGTGGAGTAACGGGCGTGGCCGATGGCGACGTGGCCCTTGAGCGACTCGAGGGTCGGCTCGTCGAAGACCTGGCTGACCAGGCCCATGTCCTTGTAGACGAGGATCTGGCGTCCGTTGCTGACCGCGATACCCGCCGACTCCTGGCCACGGTGCTGCAGCGCGTACAGGCCGAAGTACGTCAGCTTCGCGACGTCCTCGCCCGGCGCCCACACACCGAAGACACCGCAGTGGTCCTGGGGACCCTGGTCGTGGGGGTCGAGGGCGGCGGTGAGCCGGCCGTCGCCACCCTTGCGTCGGGACACGTGCCTACCTGAGCTGGTGAGGTTGACCACGGCATCGAGTGTAAGGGCGTACGCAGGCGATCACCGAACCCTTGACAGTCCTGTAAGGGTGGTCACATGAACGTCTCGGAATCATGAATGTAAAGAACGATCCACGTCTGCCCTACCGCCCGGGACCGACATCCCGGATAATCGATCCGATGACTTCTCCAGCGCCCAAGCCCGCCGGCGGTCACCGACTGACGGTGCCACCGGGATTCGCCCCACCACCGTTGGGCGGGAAACGCGCCAGAAGCGACCTCACCACAACGATGACCACGATCACCACCGATCTGGCAGAGATCGGTGGTCTGCTCACCCCTGGTGAGGATCTCTCCGACCTCCAGCTCATCGCCGACAGCCTGACCGCGCTGGCGGGCTTCGAGATGGCCACGATCAGCGTCGCGCGCGCCGACGGCCACCTCCACATGGTGGTCGTCTCGGGCCAGGACTCCGCCCGCGCCGACCTGCTCGGCACCGTGACCCCGATCGAACGGCTCGAGGCCGAGCTCGCCCGGGCCGATGACTGGGGCATCTTCAAGTTCGTACCGGCGGAGCGGCTCGACCCGACCGCCGATGTGTACGGCTGGATCCCGACGATGACGACGGTCGACGCCGCCGGCGCCTGGAATCCGCTCGACCTGCTGGTCGCGCCGCTGCGCGACGACGCCGGCAAGCTCCGCGGGACCCTGATCGTCGACGTACCGACCGACGGCCTCCGCCCCAACCCGGAGAAGCGCGCCGTGCTCGGCCGCCACGCGGTGCAGGCGCAGCGCGCCATCCTGCTCGCCCTGGAGCGTGAGGAGCTCTCCGAGCAGGTACGCCTCGCCGAGGCCGCCCGCGACGTGATCCGTCGCGCCGGGCGCGAGCTGGACCCCGACGAGATCCTCAACTCGCTGAGCACCGGGCTGGTCGACGTGCTCGACCTGACCGACTTCTGGCTGCACATGTCCAAGCCGGGCGGCCGCGGCATCCGCACCAAGGTCTACCGGGAGGACTTCAAGCTCCCGATCGAGGACCTGACCAGCCCGTTCATGGTCGACTACGGGCAATACCTCTGGGACCAGCGCAGCATCACCGTGCAGACCCCCGACGGCGCCGAGCGGCTCCCCCACCCCGACCCGGAGACGCAGCAGCTGATCACCGAGTGGATCCGCCACTACAAGGTCGGCTCGATCGTCGGGGTCCCGATCGGCTCGGGCCAGACGTGGTACGGCGCGATGCTCCTCGGCCGCGGTCCCGAAAAGCCCCACTGGAGCGAGCTCGAGCTGATCACCGCCGCCGACCTCGGCCGCGACTTCGGCCGCGTGGTCCACAACTCCAGGGCCTACCTGCGCCAGAAGGCGGCGGTCGACTCCCTGCGTGAGCTCGAGGCCCACAAGAGCCGGCTGATCGCGACGGTCGCCCACGAGCTGAAGAACCCGCTCTCCGCGTTCCGGTGGAACATCGAGTCGCTGCCCTACGCGGAGTCCGAGGAGGAGTACGCCGAGGTGCTGACCGCACTGACGCGCAACCGCGACCGCACCGAGAAGATCGTGGCCGACCTGGCGATGCTGTCGAAGGTCTCCGACCCCGACCACCTGCCGACGACGGTGCCGATCCAGGTCGCGCCCGTGCTCGAGGAGGTCCACAGCCAGCTCAGCGCCGAGATGCCCACCAGCGACGCCCACGAGCTCGTCTTCGAGATGCCGTCCGACGACGTCTACGTGACCCTGGCTCCGGGCGATCTGGACCGGGTGGTGATCAACCTGGTCACCAACGCGATCAAGTACAGCCCCGAGGGTGGTCAGGTCATCGTGAGCACGCGCACCAGCCCCGGCTGGTTCGAGCTCCGGGTGACCGACCACGGCCTCGGGATCTCGCCGGAGGACCAGGATCGGCTCTTCACCGAGTTCTTCCGATCGACCAACCCCACAGCCCTCAAGCAGCCGGGCACAGGCCTCGGCCTGACGATCGTGTCTCGAATCGTCAGTCGCCGCGGCGGACTGATATCCGTCGACTCGACCCCTGGTGTGGGAAGCACATTCCGTGTGACGCTTCCCATTGTTTAACCTTACGCACCGGTAACGGGTTGCATTTCCATCTCGGCGGAGAACTCATGACCAGTACGCCCTCAGAGGGTCCGGACGCGCCAAGCGGCGCCTCCGAGGCGTACCCGAGCCCTGATCCCGGTCTGCAGCTGATCGCCGAGGGGGTCACCGAGCTCGTCGGCTTCGGCGCCGCCGTCATCAACATCCGCCGCGGGGACGAGTTCGAGATCGTCGCCGCCTACGGCGACGAGACCGGCCACACCGTCGAGGGCGAGATGACAGTCGCCGAGATGCTCGGCACCCGGTTCCCGGTCTCGGTGGTCACCGACCTGCTGGACATGTCCGTGGACTGGGGCGACATCAAGTTCGTCCCGCACGAGAAGAACACCATCGGTGACGCGGAGGGCTACTGGGTCCCCGACACCGACGAGGACATCCTGAAGGACCCGCAGGACTGGCACCGGCTCGACGAGCTGCTGGCGCCGTTCTACGACGAGAACGGCGAGCTCGTCGGCGTACTGTCGATCGACCGTCCGACCAACGGCCGCAGGCCCGGCCGGCGCCAGCAGCGGATCCTCAACCGGTTCGCCCGCCAGGCGCGGCGAGCGGTGCTGCTGAGCCTGCAGCGCGAATACCTCGAGGAGCGGGCCAACAACCTGCTCGAGGCGCAGAGCTTCCTGCGCGAGGCCAACTCCCAGCTCGGTTTCACCGGGGTGCTCGAAGCCACCCAGGAGGCGATGAGCCGCGGTCTCGACGCCGACGGTCTCTACGTGCAGGCCCAGGACGGCGAGGGTGGGTCCGTGGTCTATGCCTCGCCCGGCCTCAGGTGGAACGCCACCGAGACCGGCAACATCGCCGCAGGACAGGCCTACCAGGCAACCCGGCTGTGGAACGAGGGCCAGCACGCGATCGTCAACCGCGAGCTGCTCCGGCACACGCTGCACCACGGCGATGCGGAGCAGAAGAAGTTCGCCAAGATCGGCCTCGAGTTCCTGGACGCGGTCGAGGCCGACTCGCTCCTGGTCGTGCCGATCGGCGTCGAGACCACCGCGCTGGGCCACCTCGTGCTGCTGCGAGGTGCCGGACGGCCGCGCTGGACCGACGCCGAAGGGCGCCTCGCGATGGAGTTCGGTCGCGACTTCGGGCGCATCGTGCTCACCTCCAACGCCTATACCCAGGAGCGTGACCTCGCCCAGCGGCTCGCCACCGCCGACAAGGTGCACAGCCGGCTCATCGAGGCCGTCGCGCAGGAGCTGCACAACCCGCTCACCGCCCTCACCACCGGCATCGACGCGATGCGTCACGAGGACCGCGGATCGCCGACCTGGTTCCAGCAGGTCGGCAACCTGATCAGCCGGTCCGACCAGCTGGTCGCGATGGTCGACGACCTGCTGCTGTTCTCCCGCTTCTCCGACCCCTCGTCGCGGCCGTCCTTGACCCACGTCGACCTGACCTCTCTCCTGCAGGAGATCTTCGAGCAGAGGACGTACGAGTCCGAGAAGCGTGGCATCGAGGTGAGCATCGACGTGCCCCCGCGCAGCGTCTACGTGCTGGGCGACCGCAGCGAGATCAAGGCGGCGATCCTCCGGCTGGTCGACAACGCGCTGGTCTACACCCACCGCGGCGGCCACGTACGGCTCTACATCGTGGAGAGCGCGAGCGAGGCGGCCATCTCGGTGACCGACAACGGCGTCGGCATCCCCGCGGCCGAGCAGATCCAGGTCTTCACCGAGTTCTACCGCGGGTCCAGCCAGGCGATCGGCGGCCGGAAGGGCGTGGGCCTCGGTCTCAGCATCGTCGACCGGGTCGCGCGCCGCCACGACGGCCGCGTCACGTTGCGCTCGGAGCCCGGCACCGGCACCCGCGTCTCCCTCGTCCTTCCGCTGGCCAACGACGCCACCTCGCTTGGTTAACCAACGGTCACAATCTGGTCGAGACGGACGTCTACGGCTGCACAGCTCGCGCGTTTCGTGCAACACTCCGTGGTGCCCAGGTCCTCAGGACTGCCACGCAGTTGCAACACCCTCCCTGACCGACCTACCCGAGAGCAAGGATGCCCCCACCACAGTCAGTCGATGCCCTCGACGTGCCTACGAGCACGCCGAGCAGGACGTCGCTGCCGGTGGCAGATCCCGCTCTCCAGATGATCTCCGAGGGCATTTGCGAGCTGCTCGGCTTCGGCATCTCCGCGATCAACGTGGTCCGTGGCGACGAGCTCGAGGTGGTCGCGGTCCACGGCTTCACCAGCGGCCTGAACGCGCACGGGCGACGGCAGACGGCCGAGGAGATCCTCGGCACCCGGTGGGCCCTCTCCGACCTGCGTGACAACCTCTCCCGCGGCGAGAACTGGGGCTCCTGGCGATTCATCCCCCAGGAGCGGGTGAACCTTCACGAGGGCAGCTGGGTCTCCACCACCAACATGATCGACGCCGACGACGCCTGGCACCCCCACGACATGCTGATCGCGCCGATCCTCGGCGACGACGGCTCCATCCAGGGCTGCCTCTCGGTCGACATGCCGGTCAGCGGCCGCCGGCCCGACTTCACCCAGCGTCGAGTGCTCAACCGGTTCGCGAAGCGTGCCCAGCGGGTCGTACGCGGCTACCTCGAGCGTGAGCGGCTCTACGAGCGCGCCGCGAACCTCGAGACCGCCAAGGAGTTCCTGCGCGACGCCAGCTCCAAGCTGAGCCTCGCCGACGTGCTCGACGCCAGCCACGACGCGCTGATCCGCGGCCTGGGTGCCGACGGGATCTGGATGGCGACCAAAGGCCCCCACAACGAGATGATCGTGCACGCGACCCCGGGCCTCAACTGGGATCCCGACCCCGGCCTGGCCGCGCTCACCTCGAGAAACACCTCCCGATACTGGGCGGAGGGCACCTACTCGATCCTGTGCCGCGAGCGGATCCCAAACTCCTCGGAGTGGAGCGAGCAGGCCGACATCGCCAACAAGTTCTTCGAGACCCTGGGCGCGGAGAGCGCTCTGGTCGTACCGGTCGGCGCCGACCACGAGTGGCTCGGCCACATCGTCCTGCTCCGCTCGCCCGGACGGCCCACCTGGACCGACGCGGAGGGCCGGCTGGCGATGGAGCTCGGCCGCGACTTCGGACGCATCGTGCTCACCGCCAACGCCTACACGCAGGAGCGCGACCTCGCCCAGCAGCTCGCCCTCGCCGACCGCGAACGCAACCGGCTGATCGAGGCCGTCGCCCGCGAGCTCCGGATCCCGGTGAACGCGCTCGGCACCTCGCTGAACGCCTTGGCCGGCGAACACGTGAACACCCTGCCGTGGATCGTCCAGGTGGAGACGCTGACCGTACGCAGCGCCCAGATCGAGGGCATCGTCAGCGACCTGCTGCTCCTCTCCCGGATCCGCGACCCAGCCAACGCTCCCGGCGAGACCACCATCGAGGTCTCCGAGATGCTCGACGACGTGCTCGACGAGCTCGATCCCGACGCCGCTCAGAAGGACATCGAGTGCGTCCTGACGACCCCGACCGGGCCTGCGTACGTCGTCGGTGACCCGCGCGAGCTGCGCGCGGCCTTCCTGCATCTGGTGAAGAACGCGCTGACCTACAGCTACCGGGGCTCGCGGGTGCAGGTGATGCTCTACAGCGCCGGCAGCGAGGTCACGATCATCGTCGCCGACGCCGGTGTCGGCATCGCCTACGAGGAGCAGCCGGAGGTCTTCGACCCGTTCTACCGAGGCTCCAACTCCGCGCTGGGTGGTTCGCGCGGAGCTGGGCTCGGGCTGACGCTGGTCGAGCAGATCACCAAGCGCCACCACGGGTTGGTCGAGCTCGACTCACGCCCTGGTGAGGGCACCCGGGTGGCGCTGACGCTGCCTGGGAGCTAGGGGCTGTTTCGGAATGTGGCGCCGAGCGCCGCGTCGTCCAGCGCGTGCTCTCGCAAGGCGCCGCCTCGAAGGCATACCGGGCGTCTGTCGAGAGGCGGCAACGCCGCGAGAGTGCGTGCTGGGCGGCGCGGCGCCGGCGCCTCCACATTCCGAAACAGGCCCTAAGAGCTTCCCAGCTTCTGGAGCAGCAGCGCCTCGGCGACGACGACCCTCCGGAACTCGGCCAGGTGAAGCCCCTCGTTGGCGCCGTGGGCGCGGGTGTCGGGGTCCTCGACGCCCGTGACCAGCACGCTGGCCTGCGGGAACGCCTCGAGGAACTCCGCGATGAACGGGATCGAACCGCCCACGCCCATGTCGATCGGGGCGGTGCCGTCCCAGGCCTCGGTGAAGGCGGCACGCGCCGCGTCGTAGGCCGGGCCGGTCGCGTCCAGGGCGATCGGCTCACCGGTGTCGACGACCTTGGTGGTCAGCTCGGCGCCCCACGGGACGTGCTTCTCCAGGTGCTTGGTGAGCGCCGCGACGGCGTTCTCGCCGGTGTCGCCGGGGGCGATCCGGATGGTGACCTTGGCGCGCGCGGTCGGGGACAGCGTGTTGGAGGCGCCGTCGACCTTGGGGGCGTCCAGACCGGTGATCGTGATCGCCGGCTGCGTCCACATCCGCTCGACGGCGCTGCCCTTGCCGACCCACTGCAGGCCGGCGAGGGCCCCGGACTCGGCACGGAGCCGCTCCTCGGGGTAGTCGACGTCGGCCGCCGGACCGGAGACGAGCCCCTCCACGGCGGGAGCACCGTCCTCGTCCCAGAGGGAGTTGAGGAGGCGTACGAGGGCCATGATCGCGTCGGGGGCCAGACCGCCCCACATGCCGGAGTGGACCGCGTGACCCAGGGTGCGGAGCTCGACGTCGACGCGGATGAGGCCACGCAGCGAGGTCGTCAGCGCCGGGACGCCGATGTCCCAGTTGCCGGAGTCGGCGATGACGATGACGTCGGCGCGCAGCTTGTCCTGGTACTTCCCGAGCAGCTCGGGGAGCGTCGCGGAGGCGACCTCCTCCTCGCCCTCGATGAAGAGGCGCACGGTGACGGGGAGGTCACCGTTCTCGTCGAGGCTGGCCAGCGCCCGGACCGCGCCGATGTGGGCTGCGATGCCGGCCTTGTCGTCGGCCGCACCGCGCCCGTAGAGCCGGTCGCCGACCTCGGTGGGCTCGAACGGCGGGGTGTCCCAGTCGGCGTGGTCATTCTCCGGCTGGACGTCGTGGTGGGCGTAGAGCAGCACGGTCGGGGCGCCCTCGGGGCCCTTCTTCTCACCGACGATGGCCGGCGGGGCGCCGTCGAAGGCGCGCACGATCTCCACGTCGAAGCCCTCGGCCGCGAAGAGGTCGCGGGTCATCTCCGCACTCTTCTCGACCTCGCTCAGGCGCTCCGGGTCCGCACTCACGGACTCGATCCGCACCAGGTCCTCGAGGTCCTTGCGGATCGCGGGGAAGAGGTCGTCTACACGGGCCTTGATGTCTTCGGTGGAGTGGCTCATAGGGCGAGATTACAAGGGCAGGTACGCGGACAGGTCGGTGCGTTCTCCTGAGGCCCTGACCCTGGCCTGATCGACGGCATCGGACCAGGTCATCGCCCCGGTGGCGAGGGCGATCCAGGTGACCGCGTCGGTCTCGATCACCGCCGGCGGAGTGCCGCGGGTGTGCCGGACACCTTCGACGCACTGCACCGCGGCGTACGGCGGGACGCGCACCTCGACGCTCCTGCCCGGCGCGCGCTCCTCGAGCACGGCGAGGAAGTGCTTGGTCAGCAGCCGCAGGTCGGCCTTGGCGGGCTCCTCGGCGCGTACGCGCTCCAGGGCTTCGGCCACATCGGCAGCGGCCGCGGGCTTGAGTCGAGCTGGCACGTCCTCACCTTAGAGGTTCCGCGGGTAGCGGGGGCCGTCGCGAGCGTCGCGAGACGCGTACTCTCGCAAGGCGCCGACTCGAAGGCGGTCTGGTTGCACCGTCGAGAGGCGGCAACGCCGCGAGAGTGCGCGTATCGCGGCGCGCAGCAGGTCGCCGCTACCCGCGGAACCTCTTTCTTTGGCAGTTGCCCACCGCGGCGGCGCGCGACCACTACGCTCCGTTGACGTGGGACTGGAGAGACTCGAGTCGGAGATGGTGCTCAAGACCGTCGAGACGCTGCACGGACGGATCGCGGCACGCTTCCCCGACCGGGGCCTGGTGAAGGTCGCCGAGGAGCTGGCCGGCCTGATCAGGGAGTCCTCGGGTGCCGGGGACCGGCTCCGGCAACGGCTGGTGTGGACGCGCGCGGTCTCCCGCGTGCTGATCCTGGCCGTCCTCGCTCTGACGCTGGCCGCCATCATCTGGGGCCTCGCGACGGCGTTCGGCGACGAGACGCTCACCGGCGTCCAGTGGCTGCCGCTGATGGAGAGCACCGTCAACGACCTCATCTTCGCCGCGGTCGCGGTCTTCTTCCTCTACACGATCCCGGAGCGGCTGCTGCGGTCGCGGGCGCTGAAGCTGCTGCACCGGCTGCGCTCGCTGGCCCACATCATCGACATGCACCAGCTCACCAAGGACCCGGAGCGGCTGCGTACGGGATTCACGCCGACCTCGGCCAGCGTCCGGCTCACCCTCGATGCCGACCAGCTGATCCACTACCTGGAGTACTGCTCCGAGCTGCTCAGCCTCGTCGGCAAGACGGCCGCGCTGTGTGCCGAGGACTCCCAGGACAACGTCGTCCTGGACACGGTCAGCACCGTCGAGGGACTCACCGTCGACCTCTCCCGCAAGATCTGGCAGAAGATCCAGGTGGTCGGCGAGCTGCGCGAGGAGCAGTCCTCGATCTCCTAGGCTCCGTCGCATGAGTTCACGGACGGAATGGTCGATCCTCGCGGTCGACACCGGCTCCGGTGAGACCCTCGTCGAGTCCGCCCCGGACCTGCTGCTGCCGACGGCCAGCGTCGCCAAGATCTTCCTGCTGCACCACCTCGCCGAGCTGCTCGACGACGATCCGTCGCTGGGAGAGCTGATGCTGCGCAAGGACAGCGTCGCGCCGGTCGCCGACAGCGGCCTGTGGCAGTACCTCGACGCCCCCGCGCTGACCCTGAACGACTGCGCCCGGCTGGTCGGCGCGGTATCGGACAACCTGGCCACCAACGTGCTCCTCGGCCATGTCGGCCTCGCTCCGGTCCAGGCCGTCGCGCGGCGGCTGGCCGCGGGCGGGTCCATGTTGAACGACTCGGTCCGGGACATACGCAGGCCCGAGGACCCGCCGATGCTCTCCGTCGGCTGTGCCGCCGACTGGGTCGCCTACTTCCGTACGCCGCACCCCACCGTCATGTCCTGGCTGGCGCCGTCCACGGACCTGTCCATGGTCTCCGCCGCCTTCGGCCTGGACCCGCTGGCCCACACCGAACAGGACAAGGACCTGCGGGTGTGGAGCAAGACCGGCACCGACGACGGCGTCCGCGCGGAGGTCGGCCTGCTCGACGTCGGTGGCCGGCAGGCGGCGTACGCGGTCATCTGCCGTTTCCAGGGTGAGGTCATCCCGGTGCTGGCTCAGATGAGGGCGTACGGCACTCTGATCCTGGATGCGTTGCAGGACGGCGACGCTCCAGGTCCCGGTCCGGCACGGTAGGAGATCAGTTGTTCAGCATCGACCTCGGGAACGGCGCGGAGATGGTCCTGCGTGACCGATCGACCGACTTCGCCGTCCACAAGCTCATCAACGCCAACCTCGACCACCTCCGCGAGTGGGAGCCGTGGGCTCACGGGCAGCAGACCATGCTCAGCGTCGCCGGGTTCGGCACCTACCTGCTGGGCCAGTGGGTCAAGGGCGAGGCGGTCCCGTGCGTCATCCGCCAGGACGGCCAGGTCGCCGGCGCCACGACCGCGCGGATCAACCTCTACGAGAAGTCGGCCACGATCGGCTACTGGCTGGGCGAGGCCTACGAGGGCCGTGGCCTGATCGCCCGGGCCGTCTCGGCGCTGCTGGACACGCTCTTCAACGAGTACGACATCGCCCGGGCGATCATCGACACCTCGGTCATGAACAAGCGCAGCCGTGCGGTCGCCGAGCGTCTCGGGTTCACTCACGAGGGCACCATGCGCGGCGCGCAGGCCTATCCGGGCGAGCGCCGGGACCTGGTGGTCTACGGACTCCTGCGCGAGGAGTGGCTAGGGCGCGACCGCGCCTGAGCGGACGAACCGCTCCCCCGCCTGCTTGACCAGCTCGGCCAGCTCGGCGGGCTGCTCGACGGTGAAGTCGGCCTCGACACCGGCCAGGATCATCATCGGCCAGCCCAGGTCGTCGACCTGCATCCGCAGCCGGCAGCCGCCCTCGGCGGGCTCGACCTCGCCCCAGCGTCCCACCCGTTGCGCGACCACCTCGGGCTCGACGCCGAAGAGCACGCAGACGTCGTGGGCGGCCGGGCGGGAGCGGATCCCCGCCTGCACGTACGTCGCCGCATCCCCGCCCGGGATCTCCCGCGGGCGGAACACCTGGCCGGTGGTCGTCGGGTCGCTGACCCGGTCGACGCGGAAGGAGCGCCAGTCCTGACGGACCCGGTCGTAGGCGAGGAGATACCAGCGGTTGCCGAGCGTCACCAGCCGGTGGGGCTCGACGCGGCGCCGGGTCGGCTCGGCCTCGGGCGCCTGATAGGTGAACGTCAGCGCCTCGTCGTCGCGGCAGGCCTGCGCCAGGATCCCGAGCACGCCGGCGTCCAGCGGCACCCGGCCGCCCCAGGGGATGGAGTCGGTCTGCGAGGTGACCGCGTCCATCCGCCGTCGCAGCCGCGGCGGCATCAACGCGACGACCTTCCCCAGCGCCTGGGCGGAGATGTCCCCCATCCCTGCGACCATGCCGGCAGCCGCGGTGCGCAGCCCGACGGCGATCGCGACCGCCTCCTCGTCGTCGAGCAGCAGCGGCGGCAGCGCGTTGCCGGCCCGGAGCTGGTAGCCGCCGGCCACCCCTCGGGTGGCGTCCACGTCATAGCCGAGATCGCGCAGCCGCTCGATGTCGCGCCGCAGCGTACGGTCGCTGACCTCGAGGCGTACGGACAGCTCCGTGCCTGGCCAGAAACGGTGGGTCTGCAGCAGGGAGAGGAGCTGCAGCATCCGGGCGCTCGTGCTCATGAGTCTGACCATAGGCGCCATTGCGGTCAGTTCGTGGCCTGATTCCAGGCGAACCTGGATCGAGCCCGCGCGACGGTCGGCTCGCCCCCTCCTCGAGCCGACCGTCGCCGCGCTACCTGTCTCTTACCCATTCGGCGGACTTCTAAACCGCATCTCGGAAGAAACTTTCAAAAGCGGACAGAAGCTGACCGGAAGAGGTCAGAGGCTAGAGACATGACGAACCACAGCAACCAGCGGCCGGTGATCCGCACTCAGGCGCTGACCAGGCACTTCACCCGGAGCAAGAAGACCGTCGAGGCCGTACGCGGGCTCGATCTCGAGATCCACCAAGGTGAGCTCGTCGCCTTCCTCGGTCCCAACGGAGCCGGCAAGTCGACCACCTTGCGGATGCTGACCACTCTCATCCCGCCCACCTCCGGCACTGCCGAGGTCGCCGGCCATGACGTCGTACGCTCACGCGGCGCCGTTCGGCGCTCGATCGGCTACGTCGGCCAAGGCAACGCCGCCGCGTTCATCCAGCGTGGCCGCGACGAGCTGATGTCCCAGGCTCGCGCCCATGGCATCCCACGAGTCGCCGCGAAGGCGCGCATCGAGGAGCTGCTCGTGGCCTTCGACCTCCAGGAGTACGCCGACCGCCCGGTCCAGACGCTCAGCGGGGGCCAGCGGCGCCGGCTCGACATCGCGATCGGGCTGCTCAACCACCCCGAGGTGCTGTTCCTCGACGAGCCGTCGACCGGCCTCGATCCGCAGAACCGCGCCAACCTGCAGGAGCAGATCCGCCGGCTCCACGAGGACGGCACCACGATCGTGCTCACCACCCACTACCTCGAGGAGGCCGACGCACTCGCCGGGCGGGTAATCGTCATCGACCACGGCGTGGTGATCGCCGACGACACCGCCACCCGACTCAAGGAGAGGCTCGGCGACCTGGTGCTCCTCGGTTTCGGCACCGAGGCGGATGCCACGGCCGCCGCTGCCCGCGCCGAGTCGGCGCTGTCCGGTCCGACCGTCATCGAGCGTGCCGGGACGCAAGTCTCGATCCGCACGCCGCGCGGCGCCGACAGCGCGCCGGCGATGGCCATCGACCTGGCCGCCCACGGCACTCCCGCGATCCGCATGGAGGTTCACGCCCCCACCCTCGATGACGTCTTCCTCGACCTGACCGGCCGCAGCTTGCGCGAGTCGGCCCAGTCCACCACCCAGTCCGCCACCCAGACCGAAGGAGCAGCAGCATGACCACCCTCACCGTTCCGACCGCACAGGTACGGCGCACCGCGCCGGTGCCGAGCAGCCCGACCGGGTTCCTCACCGACACCTGGACCGTGCTGCTCCGCGAGCTCACACCCAAGCTGCGCCAGCCCGCCTCGATGCTCTTCGCGATGATGCAGCCGCTGGTCTTCCTGGGCCTCTTCGCGCCACTCCTGCCCGCCGTCGAGAGCGGCAGCGCGCTGCAGTGGTTCGTGCCAGGCATCGTCGTCATGACAGCACTGATGGGCGCCTCGATGACCGGCGCCGATCTGACCGCCGAGATTCGCTCCGGCTCCCACGAGCGGCTGCTGGTCTCGCCCCTGTCGCGGCCGTCACTGCTGGTCGGACGGGCCCTGAAGGAGGTCGTGCCGGTGCTGTTCCAGACGGCGGTCATCCTCGCTGTGGTGACCCCGTTCAGCTTCGACCTCCACCTCGGTGGGGTTCTCGTCGGGGCCGTCATCGTCTCGCTCTTCGCGATCGGCCTGGGTGCGCTCAGCTTCGCTCTGGCCACCGCCGCGAAGGAGCAGGACTGGGTCTTCTGGACGGTCCAGCAGATGCTGATCTTCCCCCTGCTGCTCCTCTCCGGAGTCCTCCTCCCCCTCGACGGCGCCCCCGGCTGGCTGCGGTTCCTCAGCGACATCAACCCGATGACGTACGTCGTGGAGGCGGAGCGGGCGCTCTTCGCCGGTCAGTTCCCGGCCGATGTCGTCATCGGCGGCTTCGTCGCGGCTGCGGTCGTCGCGGTGGGCGGAGTGCTCGTCGGCGTACGGACGATGGAGAGGTCGAGCTGAAGTCGGGCCAAAACCTGCTTGACCTCAAGTTCACTTTAACTTCCACACTGGACGCATGACACCCCGACTCCGCACGGCCCCGAGCCCGACAACGATCGTGCTCACCGTCATCGCCGGCACGGTGATGATCCCGATCGACATCACGATCGTCGCGGTCGCGATCGCCCGTCTCTCCCAGGAGACGGGCGCTTCGCTGCCCGTGATCCAGTGGGTCGCCACCGGCTACACGCTCGCCCTGGCAACGGTCATCCCGGCCGCGGCCTGGGCGATCAGCCGGTTCGGCGCCCGCCAGGTCTTCCTGACCGCGATCGGCGTGTTCACCATCGGGTCCGGACTGGTCGCGGCCTCGTGGAACGTCGAGTCGCTGATCGCGTTCCGGGTGCTGCAGGGGCTCGGCGGCGGCTTCGTGATGCCGGCCGCGATGACCTTGACGCTGCGCTCGGCTCCGCCCGAGCAGCGCGGCCGCCTGATGGCTCTGATGGGCCTGCCGGTGCTCGTCGGCCCCGTCTTCGGACCGGTGCTCGGCGGCTGGCTGCTCGACACGATGTCGTGGCGTTGGATGTTCCTGATCAACCTGCCGCTGGGCCTGCTCGGCCTCGTCCTCGGGATGCGCAACCTGCCGCGTCTGGAGCGCGGTCCGAGCGCCCGTCTGGACGTACGCGGCCTGCTCCTGCTTCCGCCCGCGATGGGTCTTCTCGTGCTGGGCACCTCGTTCGCCGAGGGCACGCTGCTCGACGCCCAGGTGCTGGTTCCGATCGGCGCCGGGATCGTCCTGGTGGCGCTCTTCGTCCGGCACGCTCTCCGCGCCGCCGCGCCCCTGCTGGACGTCCGGCTCCTCGCCCGGCCGCTGACCGGCGGCAGTGCCGCACTGCTGGTCTGCTTCGCCGGCGGCTACTTCGGCTCGATGATCCTGGTGCCGCTCTACTGGCAGGTCGTACGCGGCGAGTCCGCGACCACCGCAGGACTGCTGATGGCTCCCGCCGGCATCGCGGCCGGGATCATGATCCAGGTCTCGGGCCGCCTCATCGACCGCTTCCCGCCGCTGCCGGTGATCGGCTCCGGCATCGTGGTCTCCACGCTGGGCTTCGGCGCCCTGGCGCTCCAACTGAGCGCGGACGCACCGATGCTGGCCCTGGCCACGACCCACGCCATCGCGACCGCGGGGGCCGGGTTCGTGATGCTGCCGACGATGACCATCGCCACCCGCTTCCTCGAGGACAGCGCCATCCCGGCCGGCTCGACGATGATCAACGTGTTGAACCAGGTCGCCACCGCCCTGTGCACCGCCGGCGTCTCGGTGCTCCTGGCCGCCGCGCTCTCGTCCCGCCTTCCCGGCCTGGGCAGCGATGGCATCGGAGCGCTCAGCTCCCTCGCTCCCGCCGAGCGAGCAGTCGTCGCGCCGCTGGCCGCCGAGGCCCTGCAGGTCGCGTTCTGGCTGCCGGTCACGATGATGGCGATCTCGGGCGTGGTCGCGTTCCTCGTCTTCCGGCGTACGCCGTCGGCTCGGAGCGTCTCCATCGACAGCCCGCGGCCTGTCTCCGCCGCGGTCGCCGACTAGGCCCTACCAGGGGCGGCGGTCGCCGGGGTACTGGTTGGGGGCGCCCGGGTTGGGGCGACCAGCGTTCGGGTAACCCGGGTTGGGGTGACCGGGGCCGGGTCCGGCGGGATGGACCTGGCCCCGATAGACCGGTCCGCCGCCGGGGTACGGCTCGACGGGCCGTACGTGCCGCGGGCCCTGCAGGTCGCGCCGAGGCGGTTCGCGGCGGCGGCGCCGGGCCAGGAGCAGGGCGATGAGCAGCCCCAGACCCGACAGCGCGAGCAGGCCGACGGCGATCTCGACGAAGCCGATCCCGAACAGCCCGCTCGAGCCAGGAGCCGGACCGCCCGAGGCGTCGGTGAACGTCACCGGGCCGGCCGTCTCGGAGTCGCCCACGGGCGCCGCCGAGGAAGACTCCGACTCGGACGGTGACGCCGAGGGCGACGTCGACGGCGAAGCCGAAGCCGAAGGCGTACGCGACGGGGTCGGCGACGCGGTCGCCGACTTCTTGGGCTTCGCGGCCTGACGAGGCGTCGCGGCCTTGGTCGAGGCCGGCGCGGTCGGCGCAGGCTCGGCGGTGACCTTCGGCTTCTCGGTCGGCCGCGTGCCCGGCGGGTACTTGGCGAAGACCTGGACGCCCCAAGTGGTGCCGTCGACCTCCACGAAGGCGATCCCGATGTGGGTGTAGTCGCCCAGGATGTTGGCCCGGTGCCCGTCGGAGTTCATCCAGCCCCGGTGCATCTCCGCGCCGGTCCGGTAGCCCATGGCGACGTTCTCGCCGACCCCCTGCCACCCCTCCGGCACCTGCTCGGCGAGGTCGGGGTTGTGCGAGAGCGCCCCGTCGGCGCCGATCTTGTAGGCCCACTTCCGTGCCAGGCCGTCGAGGGCGGAGTCACGCGTCAACGGGTCCAGGCCCGCGTCGGCACGAGCGGAGTTCGCCAGCCGCTTGATCGTTCCGCCCTCCCCCGCGGAGGCCGGACCAGCGCTGATGAGCAGCGCGGCGGCCGCCAGCAAAAGGGCGAGGACATAGGACACGGGGCGATGCAGGTGGGGGAACATCCCCGCCAGGGTATCGACCTTTACTTGGGAGTGCTGCGCCCCATGTGGCGCTCGATGTGGGCCGCGATCCCGGCCATCAGCAGGCTCTGCCCGAAGGCCGACGGATCATCTGACTCGGATCCCTCGCCGGGCCCGGCGGGCCGCCAGGTAGCCATCGACTCCATCAGGTTCGGGAAACGCTCCGGATCCGCGTACGTCACGAGCAACTCCTCGAACGTCGCATACGGGTTCTCCGCAACCCGAGCCGCCTCGGCCTCGATCCGAGCTTCACCCATCCCGTACTGGGAGATGACCCCGAGGATCGCCAGCTTCTCGTCCGCGGGCAGCGCCACCTCGCGCAGGTAGTAGAACCCCAGGTCGAGCCAGGCGAGCCGGTTCGGCCCGGGCAGCGAGGCGCCGAACGGCAGGTCCAGGAACCACGGCTTGGCCAGCGCCAGGTCGACGTGCGCGCGCATCCAGGCCGCCAGACCCTCGCGCCAGCCCAAGTCCCGCGACGGCTCCGACAGCTCCGCACTGATGCGGTCGGCGAGCAGGATGAGCAGCTCGTCCTTGTTCTTCACGTGCCGATACAGCGCCATCGGCGAGCAGCCCACCGCCTCCGCGACACGAGCCATCGAAACAGCAGCAAGGCCCTGCTCATCAGCGATGACGTAGGCCGCCTCGACGATCTGGGCGACGCTCAGCGCCGGCTTGGGGCCACGTCGGCCGGCCGGCGGCTTGCCCCAGAGGCGAGGGATCAGATCGGAACTCATCACGTCCATCATGCCCTGCTCCCTCCAGAATCGGCTTGACCGCCTTCCTTATCTGCGTACTCTATAAACTGTTAATTCCGTACGCTATTAGATCGGATGGCTGATGAGCACTTCGAAACGACACCTGGCGCGCCAGTGGTGGGTCTTCCCGCTGGCGGCGGCGACGGTGATCTTCCTGGTGACGGCGCTGCCGCGATACGTCGGCCTGGACCCGTCGCAGTCGCTCGTCCCGACCGACCGCGGGCCGGTCTTCTACCCCGCGCTGGTGACGCACATCTTCTTCGGCTCGGTGATGCTCTGCTGCGGTGTACTCCAGCTGTGGCCGTGGCTGCGCGCCAACCATCCGAAGGTGCACCGCTGGACCGGTCGCACCTATGTCGTCACCGCGATCCCCACCGGGGTGGGGGCGCTGGTCACCAGCCAGTTCCCCGCGGCGGGCCCTTCCCAGCAGGTCGGCAACACATTCTTGGCCGCGCTGTTCCTGCTGTTCACCGTGAAGGGCTACCGCGCCGCCCGGCAGCGACGGTTCAAGGACCACCGCGAATGGATGTACCGCAGCTATGCGATGGCGTTCTCGATCGTCGCCAACCGCTTCTGGAGCACGCTGCTGATCGTCCTCTACGTGCCCGAGATCATGACCGGCGCCGACATCGGCACCGAGAACCCCGCCCTCGCCGGCGCCGCCGCGGCCTCATCCTGGGTCAGCTGGGTGGTGAACCTGCTGATCGCCGAGTGGATCATCCACCGCAAGCCGCACCGGCGGACCGAGTCTGAGCTTGGTCAGGCCAGCGCGTCCCGCAGAGTCGAGCGCCAGACGCCGGTGAGCTCCTCGAGCGGGATCTCGACGCTGCCACCGTCGTAGGAGATCGAGTACGCCGCACCACCCGTCACACCGAGCTGCGTCGCCGCGACCCCGTGGCGCTCGGCCAGCGAGCTGAGCCGCTCGACGTCGGCCGCCTTCACGGTGACGATCGCGCGGGCGACCGACTCCGAGAAGAGCGCGACGAACGGGTCGCCGGCGAGCGTCACCGAGACGCCGATCCCCGACGACATCGCCGGCTCGGCCAGCGCCTGCATCAGGCCACCGTCGGAGAGGTCGTGGGCGGAGGTGACGAAACGCGCCTCCAGCAGCAGCTCGGCCAGCGCCTTCTCGGCCGCCAGGTTCACCTTCGGCGGCAGCCCGCCGAGGTGGCCGTGCACGACGTGGGCCCACTCCGAGCCGGAGAGCTCCTCGTGGGTCTCACCGAGCAGGACGACGACCTCGTCGGCCGCCTGGAAGTCCGAAGGCGTACGCGTGGTGACGTCCTCGATCACACCGAGCGTCGCGACCACCGGCGTGGGGTGGATGGCGGTCTCGCCGGTCTGGTTGTAGAGGGAGACGTTGCCGCCGGTGACCGGGATGCCGAGCTCGAGACAGGCGTCCTTCAGACCCCGGGTGGCCTCGGCGAACTGCCACATCACGTCGGGGTCCTCCGGGGAGCCGAAGTTGAGGCAGTCGGAGATGGCCAGCGGCTTGGCGCCGACGGAGGCCACGTTGCGGTAGGACTCGGACAGCGCGAGCTGGGCACCGGCGTACGGGTCGAGCTTGGCGAAGCGACCGTTGGCGTCGGTGGCGAGCGCGACACCGAGGTTGGTCGACTCGTCGACGCGGATCATTCCGCCGTCGGCGGGCTGGGAGAGGACGGTGTTGCCACGCACGTAACGGTCGTACTGCTCGGTGATCCAGGACTTGTCGCACAGGTTCTCCGAGGCGACCAGCTGCAGGACGGTCGAGCGGAGCTCGTCGGCCGAGGCCGCGCGCGAAAGCTTCTCGGCCACGTCGGCCTGCAGCGCGTCCTGCCACGACGGGCGGGCGTAGGGGCGCTCGTAGACCGGGCCGTCGTGGGCCACGGTGGTCGGGTCGACGTCGACGATGGTCTCGCCGTGCCAGTCGACGCGCAGCCGGCCCTCGCCGGTCACGGTGCCGATCGCGGCCGCCTCGACGTCCCACTTGGCGCAGATGTCCATGAAGGTCGCCTCGTCCTCTGGGGCGATGACGGCCATCATCCGCTCCTGGGACTCGCTCATCAGGATCTCCTCCGGAGCGAGCGTCGAGTCGCGCAGCGGCACCCGCTCGAGGTGCACGTGCATGCCGCCATCACCGGCAGCGGCGAGCTCGGAGGTGGCACACGAGATGCCGGCCGCGCCGAAGTCCTGGATGCCGCGGACGATGCCGGCGGCGAAGAGCTCGAGGGTGCACTCGATCAGCAGCTTCTCCATGAACGGGTCGCCGACCTGGACGCTCGGGCGCTTCGCCGGACCGTCCTCGTCGAACTCGACGCTCGCGAGGATCGAGGCGCCGCCGATGCCGTCGCCACCGGTGCGCGCGCCGTACATGATCACCAGGTTGCCGGCGCCGGACGCCTTGGCGAGGTGGAGGTCCTCATGGCGCAGTACGCCGACGCAGAGCGCGTTGACCAGCGGGTTGCCGAGGTAGGAGGCGTCGAAGACGGCCTCACCACCGATGTTGGGCAGACCGAGGCAGTTGCCGTAGTGACCGATGCCGGACACGATCCCGGGCAGCACCCGGTGGGTGTCCTGCTCGGACAGCGGCCCGAAGCGGAGCGGGTCCATGACGGCGACCGGGCGCGCGCCCATCGCGAGGATGTCGCGGACGATGCCGCCGACGCCGGTCGCGGCGCCCTGGTGGGGCTCGACGTAGGAGGGGTGGTTGTGCGACTCGACCTTGAAGGTGACCGCGTAGCCCTGCCCGACGTCGAGCACGCCCGCGTTCTCACCGATGCCGGCGAGCATCTTGCCGGCCGGGGTCTCCTGCGGGATCTCGCCGAACTGCTTCAGGTGCACCTTGGAGGACTTGTAGGAGCAGTGCTCCGACCACATCACCGAGTACATCGCCAGCTCGGCGCCAGTCGGCCGGCGGCCGAGGATGCGCTTGATCTCGGCGTACTCGTCCTCCTTCAGGCCGAGCTCGGCCCAGGGCTGCTCGCGGTCGGGGTCACCGGCAGCGTGGTGCACGGTGTCCAGGAGCGGAAGATCGGACGCAACGGCAGCGGACGAAGTCTCGGTCACGGGCAGAAATCTACGTCAGAAGTGCCCAATCCCCTTAGTCGTCAGCGGGGCAGCCCGCGCCACTCCCGCAGGTCGCGGATCTCACCGAACTCCTCGAGCGCCTGCCGGGCGACCTCACCGTCCCCGGCGTAGGCGGCGACGCTCCAGCCTTGACCCTCCACCATCTCGGCGGCGATCCAGGAGGCCTCGCCGTGCGGGGTGGGCAACCGGCGCGGGCGCCAGGAGAGCGACATCGCCCCGTCGAGGCGCTGCTCGATCCTCGGGGTCGAGCCGGTGGCGGTGTACTTCTTCTGCCCGGTGTGCCACTCGCTCCAGTAGGCGTAGTGGAGGTGGACATGGGTGCCGCGCCAGGACATCGAGCACTCCACGAAGAGGCGATGTCCTGAGCTTGTCGAAGGGTCGCCATCGTCGGTCTCGCCGGGAGCGCACTCCGCGCTCCGGGCGGCGTCCTCGTAGCCGGGGAAGACCCACTTCATGCCATCTGCACCGCGCGGGTCCGGGCACCGGGTCAGGGAGCCGGAGCCGTTGCCGTCCCAGCAGATGTAGGGCGTGTTGGCCTGCTTGGTGGTCGAGCTGACCTGGTCGGCGACCGCGAACGGGCCGGTCACCTCACCGCCGTGTGCGACATGGATGATCCCGGCGACCGTCAGGGCGAGCATGACCGTGATCGCGAAGAGGACCGGCGTCACCCGATCGCGTCGCTTCTGCACAGGTCCCCACCCCCTTGGCGATCCATTCCTTTACCAAAGTAACGCCGCCAGGCGGGTTTGGTTAGGGCCCATATGCACCAGGACCAAGGTCCCTTCGCGTCCGCGAACCGAGACCCCCGCCCACAGGTTGGACCGCCGCCTAGTCTTCTATTCGTAGTTATTCACTAAAGAAAGGCCATACGGTGTCCTCCCCCAGCACGTTCAGCCGACGCAGCCTCCTCGCCACCGGGGCCGGCGCGGTCGCCGCCACCGGCCTCGCCAGCCCCGCCAACGCAGCCACCGAGGTGCCGTTCAAGGCCCGCAAGGTCAACCGGCCCAAGCGCAAGCCCAACCTCCTGGTCATCCTGGGCGACGACCTCGGCTGGGCAGATCTGTCCGCCTACGGCTCCCCCGACATCGAGACGCCCAACCTGGACCGGCTCGCGGCCTCGGGCGTGCGGTTCACCGATGCGTACCCTGCCTCCTCGGTCTGCTCCCCGACCCGCTTCGGCCTCTACACCGGGCGCTACCCCGGTCGCCTCGCGGGCGGGCTGCCGGAGCCGATCTCGTCCCCCAACGAGCTGCACGGGATCCCGCTCGACCACCCGACGCTGGCCTCGCTGCTCAAGGAGCAGGGCTACGCGACGGCGCTCTTCGGCAAGTGGCACTGCGGCTTCCTGCCCTGGTACAGCCCGACGCGGGTCGGCTGGGACGAGTTCTTCGGCAACTTCTCCGGCGGGATCGACTACTTCTCGAAGTTCAGCCACAACGGGGCGTACGACCTCTACGAGGACGAGGTGGAGGTCGAGGACCTTCGCTACTACACCGAGATCGTCACCGAAAAGGCCGTCAGCTTCATCGAGCGCGACCACGACACCCCGTGGCTCCTCAACCTCAACTTCACCACTCCGCACTGGCCTTGGGAGGGGCCCGAGGACAAGGCGGTGAGCGACGAGCTGACCGCCCGCATCGAGAACGGCGAGAAGGGCGTGCTCTTCCACAACGACGGCGGCTCGCTGGCGACGTACAAGACCATGGTCGAGGACCTCGACCAGTCGGTCGGCCAGGTCGTCAAGGCACTCGAGCGCACCGGCCAGCTCCGCGACACCGTCGTCTTCTTCGCCAGCGACAACGGCGGCGAGCGGTTCTCCAACGTGTGGCCGTTCACTGGAGCGAAGTCGGGCCTCAACGAGGGCGGCATCCGAGTGCCCACCATCCTGAGCTGGCCCGGCACCCTGCCCGGCCGCCAGGTCAGCGACGAGCCGGCCGTCACGACCGACTGGACCGCGACCTTCCTGGAGTTCGCCGGCGCGACGCCGTCGCCGGACTATCCGCTCGACGGCACCAGCCTGGTTCCGCTCCTCTTCGGCGGCCGGCCGCGCGAGACCCAGGACCTCTTCTGGCGCATGCGCGGACAGCGGGCGCTGCGCCGCGGCTCGTTGAAGTACCTGCAGCTCGACGGTACCGACCACCTCTACGACCTGAGCGAAGACGTACGCGAGCAGGCTGACCTGGCCCGGAAGCGGCCCGAGGACCTGGCGGAGCTCCGTGCGGCCTGGGAGAAGATCGACGAGACCCTGCTCGCGTACTCCTGACCCGCGGCTGGGCGAGTCCACTGGTAACTAAGTGACGGTTGTGACTACCGTGACGAAATATGGGGGACTTCACCAGGCTCAAGTACGTCAGACGGGCACTCGGCGCGGGCTTGATCTCGGGCGTCGTCGGCGTCGCAGGGCTGGCAACACCCAGCCCCGCGGCGGCCGCGAACCAGGTCACTCCGGGCAACTTCACCGGCTATGGCTTCGACCAGTGCCAGGCGCCGTCGCAGGCGGCGATGGACCGCTGGTGGAAGCACTCCAACTTCGGCGCGGTCGGCATCTACATCGCCGGCAACTCGCGCGGCTGCCGCACCCAGACCAACCTCAGCGCGACCTGGGTGCGCAAGCAGCAGGCCCGTGGCTGGCGGCTGCTGCCGATCACGCTCGGCCCGCAGGCCTCGTGCAACCCGCACTTCCCGCGCTACCGCGACGACCCGCGGATCAGCGCCCGCTCGACCGACCAGTACGCCACAGCCAAGCGCCAGGGCATCAGCCAGGCCAACGCGACCGTCGACGCCGCCAAGCGCTACGGCATCGCCGCCGGGAGCACGATGTTCTACGACCTCGAGGGGTTCGACATCGGCAATGAGCGCTGCCGTGAGTCGGCGATGTGGTTCGTCTCGGCCTGGAGCCACCGGATCAAGAAGCTGGGCTACCGCCCGGCGCTGTACTCGAGTGCGTCGTCCGGGATCAAGGCGATGTACGCCGTCTGGCACGCCCAGCCGCGCGGCTTCGTCTACCCCGCGGATCTGTGGATCGCCGACTGGGACGGCCGCGCCGGCACCTCGACCAAGTACATCCCCGACAAGCCGTGGAACCCGCACCGCCGCGTCAAGCAGTACCGCGGCCCGCACAAGGAGACCCACGGCGGCACCACCATCGAGATCGACTCCAACTTCGTCGACCTCGGCCGGGGCTCCTACGCGCGGCCGGTGACGCATTGCGGCGGCGTGCCGGTCAGCTTCACCAGCTATCCCGCCCTGAAGCCGCGCACCAGCTCCTACACTCCCTCGCCGATCTACACCAAGGCGCTCGAGTGCATGCTCCGCGAGCGCGGGAACTTCGGCGGCCCCATCGACGGGACGTACGACCGGGGGCTGGTGAGCTCGATCAACGCCTGGCAGCGCTCGCACGGCCTGACGGTGCGCAAGACCTGGTCCCAGGGTGCGTGGAAGACGCTGTGGGCGGCCAACAGCCGTCCGCTCCTGAAGCGTGGCTCCGCAGGCGAGAGCGTCCGTGACCTCCAGCGCGCCCTCAGCGCCACCTCCGCGCCGGAGCGCCCGAAGATCACCGGCGTCATGGACTGGAACACCCAGGTCGCCCTCGTCGCCTACCAGCAGCGCCTCGGCCGCACCGCGAACGGCATGGCCACCGAGGTCACCTGGTACGACCTAGCCCACGGCCGCTGAGTCCGAGCAGAGGATCTGCTGGGACTCAGCGGCCGAGTCGGAGTGGGCGAGCCCGGTGACCTCGGCCGGGACGCCATCGGGGTAGAGGTCGCGGAGGTCGAGGACACCGACGCAGAAGATGACCTCCTCGACCGGGTCCGGAAGCTCCGGGACTGAGTCGTCGTCGAACGGTCGGTATTCCTCGAGCGGCAGCGGCACGCATACGTCCCGCTTCATCTCCTCGCCCGCCGCCAGCTTGACCCAACCGACCGCCGGCATCTGCGCGAACGACTTGTCGTCCGGCAGCGCGAAGACCCTCTTGCTGACCTCGGCCCGGCTCCCGCCGCTGCCCAGGACATAGACGGTGTCCGCCGACGCGGGCTGCAGCGCCCCGTTGGCGTACGTCGGCACCGAGTCGACCACGTAGACGTCGGTGTCCGCGTCGTTGATCACCCGATAGCTGACCTCGAGCGCTCCGCCCGCCTGGGCCATCTCGGACTCGAACCGGATCCCTTCGATCTCGCGCTCCCCCTCCGGCACCTTCGCGCAGCCGCTCATCACCAGACCTCCCGCCGATAGCAATGAGGCGAGGAGCATCGCTCTGGTGGTGATCACGATGAGTGAGCCCTCAGTTCGCGGCAGGCGTGCGGGGGTTCAGGTTCAGGAGAAGGGGTTGGGGAGGGCGCCCGGGAGGTCCGCAAGGAGTTCGCGGGCACGGCCGGCGACCTTGTGCTCGACCAAGACCTCGTACTTTGTCGGCACGATGACCTTGACGCTCGAGAAGTCGCGGGTGCCGCGGGTGGCGGCGTAGCCGATCAGCGACCAGATGAGGCCGAAGACGACGCCGAGGAGCACCGTCGACAGCAGGATGAAGAGGAAGTTCTCATTGCCGAAGAGCGACATGATCAGGCCGACGAAGACACCGAGCCAGGCGCCGGAGAGCACGCCGGCGAGGGCGACCTTGCTCCAGGTGAGGCGGCCCGTGATCCGCTCGATCTGCTTCAGCTCGGTGCCGACGATCATGCAGTTCTCGACCGGGAACTCCTTGTCGGAGAGGAAGTCGACCGTCTTCTGCGCGGCGGCGTAGTCGTCGTAGGTCGCGAGCGACTGGGGAAACTCCAGCTTCAGCGGGCTCTGCGGGCCGCTGACCGGCGAGGTGAAGGACATACGCCCAGTGTGCCCCAGCAGAGGTCAGTTCTTGAGGACGCCGTTCGCGATGACATCGAGCATGGGACGTACGTCCTTGGCCTCGAGCGAGGAGTGGTCGGCCATGGTCGCGACGCCGCCGAGGAGGCGGCACACGTCGAGGTTGTCGACACCCTCACGGAGCACGCCATGCTCGGCCATCTCCGTCAGGACGCTCTCGTTGGCGTCGGCGTAGGTCTGGCACTTGGTGCGCAGCGGGGAGTCCTGGCAGCCCAGGGAGGCCGTGATCTTGGCGGCGGCGCCCTGGTGGCGGGTCAGCAGCGAGACGTACTCCTCGAACCAGGCGAGGAGCTTCTCCCGGCATCCGCCCTCGGTCGCCATCGCCTTCTCGACGTGGGCGGCGACCTCCTCGATCCAGGTGGCCATGATCGCCTCGTGGAGCGCCTCGCGGGTGGGGAAATGGCGGTAGAGGGTGCCGGGACCGACACCCGCACGCCGAGCCACCTCGTCCAGAGGTGCGTCGAGACCGCGCTCCTTGAACACCGCATGGGCGACCTCGATCAGCCGCTCGCGGTTGCGCTGCGCGTCGGCTCTCATCCAGACCTCCTCAGTGGCTCCCGCCTCGATGCGGGCGCCTCAGGTTAACAGCAGCCCCCGCCACAGGATCTAAATGCATTGCTAACCGGAGACACTCTCCGGTAGTGTCTTCATCAAGCGGAGGCTTCCTCCGCTTCACTGTACTCCTCTTCCATCTCCAACAGGAGCTCTCGAATGACATCCACCGTGGCACCACCCAAGCCACCCGCGGCCACCAAGGCCGCCGCTGGCGCCGGGATCGCCTTGGTCCTGGTCGCCCAGCTCATGATCGTGCTCGACTCGGCGGTCGTGAACGTCGCCCTCCCCCGGATCGCCGACGACCTCGCGTTCACCCCGGCGGCACTCACCTGGGTGCTCAACGGCTACACCCTCGCCTTCGGCGGCCTGCTGCTCCTCGGCGGTCGCCTCGGCGACGTCTTCGGCAGGCGGCGTATGTTCGTCGTCGGCCTCTCCGTCTTCACCCTCTTCTCCCTGGCCGGCGGGCTCGCGCCGACCGACGACCTGCTCGTCATCGCCCGCGCCCTGCAGGGGTTCGGTGCCGCGATCGCCGCACCCCAGGTGCTCGCCCTGCTGACCACGTCGGCGAAGGACGAGGCCGGCCGCGCCCGGGCGATCGCGCTCTTCGCGGCCGTCTCTTCCAGCGGTGCCTCGATCGGGCTGATCCTCGGCGGCATCCTGACCGACATCGCGTCGTGGCGCTGGACGCTGTTCATCAACGTACCGATCGGGCTCGTCGTACTCGCCCTCGTCGGGCGCCTCGTCGCCGAGACGGCTCCGCGGCCGGGGCGCTTCGACATCGTCGGTGCCGTGACCGCCACCGGTGGTGCGGCCGCGATCGTCTGGTCGCTGATCGGCGCACCGGAGCACGGCTGGACCTCCGCGCGCACCATCGGCGGGATCGCGGTCGGCCTGCTCCTGCTGGTCGCTCTCGTGCTCACCGAGCGCCGGGTCGCCCACCCGCTCCTGCAGCTCCACCTCTTCAACAGCCACCGCCGCGTCGCCGCATTCATCGCCGCGGTCGGGCTGGTCGGGGCACAGTTCGCGACGTTCTACCTGACCGTGATCTACCTGCAGGGCGTGCTGGGAATGGGGCCGCTCGCCTCCGGGCTGGCGTTCCTGCCGCTCACCCTGATGATCTTCGCGATGTCGCGGGTGGCGCCTCGGATCGCGGCCCGGATCGGGATGTCGCGGGTGCTGGTCCTGGGGGCCACCGGCCTGACGGTGTCGTTCCTGTGGCTGAGCACGCTCTCGGAGACGAGCACGTACGCCGGCGCCGTCCTGGCTCCGTTCCTGCTCAACGGCGCCTTCGCCTCGCTCGTCTTCACCTCCACCACGGCCCTCGGCCTGGAAAATGTCGACGCCGCCCACGCCGGCTCGGCCTCGGGTCTGGTGCAGACGATGCAGCAGCTCGGTGGCTCGATCGGGCTGGCCGTGATCGCCTCGGTCTACGTCGCCAACGGCACTCCCGGCGAGGTCGTTCCCGGGATGCGCGAGGCCTTCTACGCCGCGGCCGCCCTGGGCGCGCTCGGCGTGATCGCCTCACTCACCGTGGTGCTCCGCCGACCCTCCGGAACGCGGTCGTTCGCGCCCGGGCGGGCAGCGGTCGAGGTCGACTGAGTCAGCGCAAACGGGTGGCTTGCGGTATGAGTCACCTGGGCTATGGCGCGAGGGGATACCCGGTGCTCCACTGAACCATGGGGGGTATCAGTTTCAGGCACACCCGGCGTGCAATCGGCGCCGGCGTCATCGCAAGCATCATGGTCGTCGCGGGGCTGGTACGCCAACCCCAACAACCCGCGCTCCCACTACGAGGAGACCGGCCCCGAGATCTGGCGCCAGAC